>JAYSQJ010000225.1:0-1986 GCA_043721635.1 Acidimicrobiales bacterium
GGACGGACCGCGGACCCGTGGATCGGGCCAGACATCCTCGAGGTGATCCGCACCAAGCGCGACGAGGGCGTCACCGATATCGTCTCGTGCCCGATTGGCTTCGTGGCCGACCACCTCGAGGTCCTCTACGACATCGACATCGAGGCCCAGGGCGTCGCTCGAACTGTCGGGATCAACCTCGTTCGCACCGCGTCGATCAACGCCGACCCCCGGTTCGTGAGCGTCCTGGCCGACGTCGTACGTGCTGCGGCGACCTGAGTGGCGCGCGCCTCGATCGTCATCGTCGGAGGCGGAATTGCCGGGCTGAGCGCGGCGTGGGAGCTCTCAGGTGGTGCCGATGGTCCGAACGAACGCACACCGCGAATCGAGTTGATTGAGGCGAACGAGCGATTGGGAGGAGCCTTGGCCACCGCACAGTTCGCCGGTCGGACGATCGACCTCGGCGCCGATGGCTTCCTCGCCCGGCGCCCCGAAGCCGCGACGTTGGTCCGCGAGATCGGCTGGGCCGAGAGGCTCGAGGCGATCGACGCCTCCGGCGCCACGATCTGGCTTCGTGGTTCCCTGCACGAACTGCCCGCCGGGTTGGCTCTCGGCATTCCGACGAGCGTCGCGCAGGTTCGTGCGGTGAAGGGACTCACGTGGCGAGCCCGTCTCGCCGCCCGACGCGACGAGTGGCTACCCCAGCACCTATCGGTCGGCGACGACGCGACCATCGGCGACATCGTGCGCACGAAGCTCGGACGCGAGTTGAGCTACCAATTCATCGAGCCGATGGTCGGCGGCATCCAGGCCGGGCGCATCGACGACCTCTCGGCCAAGTCGGTCTTCCCGGCGCTGCTTCAAGCGGCCCGCCAGGGCGGTTCACTCATGCGCGCGATGCGTCCGGTGGGACCCGTGCATCCCGGTCCGGCCGCCGCCACCGTGGAGGGCGGTCCGATGTTCTACTCGCTGCTCGGCGGCGTCGGCTCGCTCCCCGTCGAGCTGGCGCGCCTACTGCGTGAGCGCGGGGTCGTAGTGCGTACTGGCACCGCGGTGACGGCCCTTCGACGCACGCCGTCCGGCAACTACCCGTGGGAGGTCGACACCCCGACGACCACGACGCCGGCCGACACGTTGATCCTCGCCACCCACGCCCCGGTCGCGGGCCGGCTGCTCGGCGCCTTCGACCCTCGGCTCGACGCGCTCACGACCATCCCCAGCGCCGGCGCGGCGATGGTCACGTTCAGCGTGGCCCGCGGCGACATCGTCCTACCACCGAGTGGCACCGGCGTACTCGTGCCACTCGGCACCAAGTGGTCCGGTACCGGGACGATGATGACGACGGCGATCACGCTGCTCGACCGCAAGTGGCCCCACCTGCGCCTTGGTGACGACGTGCTACTGCGCGCTCACGTCGGGAGGATCGACGACGTCCGCTGGACCGCAATGTCCGACGACGAACTCATCGAGCGCGTCGGCGAGGAACTGGGCGTGGTGCTCGGGCGATTCGCCAAGCCCCTCGATGCGCGCGTCCAGCGATGGCCGCACGGGCTCCCCCAGTACTACCTCGGCCACGACCGGATGATCACCGAGGCGAAGTCGGCCGCGGCCGACTTACGCGTCGCGCTCTGCGGCAGTGCCTACGACGGCGTCGGGATCCCCGCCGGCGTCGGCTCCGGGCGACGGGCCGCCCGCGACGTGCTCGCGATGGACTGAACGTTCGTGCTCCTGGCGGTGCCTCCGTGGGGGCTGGCGGATCCACCAGAAGTTCAACTCGGCGACGACGAGGCGCGCGTGACGAGGGAGCAGCTACAAGTAGTAGCCGGAGTGAATGTAGATGCAGGGCACGCCCTCGCTGATATACATGGCGTGGTTCTTCGGGTCGTCGTCGAGGGCGAGGCGAATGTCGAAGCTCTCCTTCACCAGGTCCCGCAAGGCGCCGCGCTTGAACTCGTCGACCCCGGAGTAGTCGCCGTACTCGCGCATGATGAGTAGGTCCCAGCGGAT
>JAYSQJ010000226.1:0-2541 GCA_043721635.1 Acidimicrobiales bacterium
ACGTTGCGAATCATGCGCTTGAGCATCGCGGGGTCGCCGACGACCCGGGTCGGCTGGACCGCCGAGGTGTCGGCCGAGAAGGTGGTGAGCGTGCGCACCCGCTGGGCCTCCTCGAACAGGAGGTCGTCGAGGTCGACGTCCGTGCGCTGGGTCTCCAACTGGCGCTCGTCGTGGCGGGCGAGCCAGAAGAGGTCGTCGATCAGCAGGTCGAGACGCCGACCCTCGCGCATCACGATGTCGACCACCTCGGGCCAGTTGGCCCGTGCCGGGTCCCTCGCCGCTCGCTCGGTCGTGGCGAGCAACGTCGTCAGGGGGCTGCGCAACTCGTGGCTGACGTTCGAGACGAACTCCTGTTGGAACGCCGAGGCCGCCTCGAGCCGGTCGAGCATGGCGTTCACCGTCCGGGCCATCCGGGCGATCTCGTCGTCACCCCCCGAGGGCGCCACCCGTTGGGTGAGGTCCTGGGCCGCGATGGCGTCGACCCGTCGACGGATCGACTCGACCGGCGCCAGCGCCAGTCCAATACCGAGCCAGATGAGCGCGCCCGAGATCAACAAGAGCAACGGGAACGAGATGAGCAGACTGGCGAGCAGTACGTTCACGCTGTGCGCGATGCCGCCGCCGTAGACGAAGCCGTAGACCAGTCCCCGGCCGCGCTTCATGGTGATCGGCCCGCCGAGTCCCGAGCTGACCTGGGGTAGGAAGGTGCGAGCAGACGGTGACGACGACATCAACACGCCCAGTCCGTTGGCGGCCGTGGAGTCGACCACCTGGTGCGCGAGTACCGGGGCGTCGGCGATGGCCGAGCTGGCGGCCCACACCCGGGTGCCTTCGAGGTTCGTCACCTGGATCACGACGTCGCCGTGCATCGCCAGCACGACGAGGTGCGTCGAGGCGGCCTTCGCCGTGGCGAACCGCTCCTGGGTCTGGACGATCTCGCCCTCGATCTGGTTGCGCGCCTGGGCCTCGAGCGAGTGGTGCACGAGGCTCACGAGGGCCACCCCGGTGAAGGTGAGGATGACGGCGATCGCCACCTCGAAGAAGAGGGTCAGGCGCGCTCGGACGGAGAGCTGGCGCCTCGCGGACATCAGTCCTCGCGCACGCAGTAGCCCACACCGCGCACCGTGCGGATCACCGACGGGAAGGGCGCGAGGTCGATCTTCCTCCGCAGGTAGCCAATGTACACCTCGACGATGTTCGGGTCGCCGTCGAAGCCCGCTCCCCACACGGAGTTCAGGATCTCGGTCTTGGCGAGCGCGTCGCCGGCGCGGCCCATCAGGAACTCCAAGAGGGCGAACTCGCGCGGTGTCAACGTGACGTCTCGACCGTGCGAGACGACGCTTCGGCGCATCGGGTCGAGCGACACCGAGCCGACGACGAGCTGTTGCGGGCGGCCCCGCTCGTGGCGGCGCAGCAGCGCGTGAATCCGTGCGACGAGGATCGCGTTCTCGAAGGGCTTGCGCAAGAAGTCGTCGGCACCGACTTCTAGTCCCTCGATCTCGTCGAGCTCGCCGTCCTTGGCGGTCAGCATCAGTAGCGGCGTCTCCACGCCGGCGGAGCGAAGGTCCTGGCACACGCTGAAGCCGTTGCGCCGCGGCAGCATGACGTCGAGCACGATCACGTGGTAGCCGCCGGTCAGCGCCTCGGCGAAACCGGCCTCGCCGTCGTAGCGCATCTCGACCCGGAAGCCGTCGTCCTCCAAGAGGTCCGCCACCGCCCGCGCGAGGTCGTGATCATCTTCGATGACGAGCACTCGCCGACGGTCTTCACTCATTGCAAGTAGAGGTTACCGTCAGCCCCTTCGACCACATTGAGCTTCTTCAGGCCCGTGGGGGCCGGTCCGTTCATGACGTCACCGTTGATCACCTGGAACTGCGAACCGTGACACGGGCAGACGAGGACGTTGTTGGGCGCGTAGTAACTGACGGTGCATCCGGCGTGGGGGCACACCGCGTCGTAGGCGAGGAATTGACCGGCCGTCGGTTGCACCACGATGCCGGGGTCGCCCGAGTTCGGGATGGTGAACGTCGCCGCCTGGCCCTTGGGCACGTCCTTCGCCGGGCCGAGAAAGGTGCCCTTGGTCGTGCCCGGGGGGACCGGCGCGTTCGAGGGGGGCGAGGTCGGACCGGTGCTCGGAACCGTCGTGGCCGTGGCTCCGAGTTGCGTGGTCGACTTCTTGGGCGGCGGGGCTCCACCGATCAGCCGTCCCGCCTCGGCGGCGACGCCGCCCAGGATCAGGGCCGAGGTGCCCACGGCCGCGGCGGCCGCGGTGCCGAGCACCAGCGTGCGCCGGTCGATCGTGTCGATGGCGACGCGAGTCGCGAGTGGGGGCCGGTCACCAATCAGCACCGGACAGACGCTCTGGTCGCACGGTAATCCCCGACGGGCCCCGCACTGGCCCTGATTGAAGTGCCCGCAGATCTCTTGCACCTGGGCGAACGCCATGGTCACGACTTCGGGCGAGGGGGTGCCCAACTCCCTCGCCGCGCGTTTCGCGATGACCGCGTCGAGCGAGAGGCGTGATCCGCCTCCGGCGAGGAG
>JAYSQJ010000227.1:0-7423 GCA_043721635.1 Acidimicrobiales bacterium
CTCCTGGACGTAGTTGTACACCGCGACCGCGTCGTTGAAGCCGTAGCGCACGATGAACTCGAGGTCGACGCGGTTCGCGTCGGTCATCAGGTCTTGATACTGCTCGACGAGGGCGTCGGAGTCGTCACTAGACGGCGCAACACGCGCCGTGGTCGCGAGGTACTCGATCAATCCCTTCTGGTCGTCGAACCGGGGCCCGTGGATGCCGACCGGGCCGAAAGTGAAGACGCGTCGCTGGTCGGTGCTGCTCACGTTGCGGATCATCGGCGGCGTCTCGACGGTGAGCTGGTGGTGCTTGTCGGGCCGCTCCGTGGAGGCGATGATCGCGCCGAGGTACCACACGAGGTCGCCGACCTCCGAGAGGACCACGTCGATGTTGCGATCGAGGAGGTTGGCCTCGGCGCTCTGGGAGTCGGCGGGCACCGCCGTGCCCTCGAAGGCCTCGATGACGTTGGGCCCCGCGAAACCAAAGTTCGTGCCCGACGTGGCGACGATCAGGTCGGCGTTGGGCACGGCGCTCGCCGACACGCCGCCCCAGACATTGCCGAGCAGCACGGCGACGTGAGGCAGGTCGACCTTCTCCTTGTAGTGGCGGATCGCCTCGACCATCCGGGTCATCTGGGTCAGGCCGGCGAAGTTCTCGTGCTGTCGCACGCCGCTCGAGGCGTAGACGCTGACGAACGGCAACTTCTTGCTGATCGCGAGGTCCGCGGCCGCCTGGAACTTCTCGCCCGAGACGACACCGAGCGAGCCCGCGAAAAAGTCCCAGTTCATGGCGTAGAGCACGACTGGGTGGCCGTCGACCGTGGCCAGGCCGTACGTCGAAGACTCGGACTTGCCCCGCTTCGTCTCGCGGCGCAGCTTGTCGGGGTAAGACTCGTCAACTTCCCCACGCTGACCTCTTCGGATCAGGCCGACGAGGTCCTTGCCGATCCGCCAACGGCCGTGACTGGCCTTGAAGTGGACGAGCTCTTGGAAGCTCGACAGTTCCGAGGGGCTGTTGACCTTACGGCGATTGCGCAGGTGCGCCATGATCGGCACCTTGAACACCGGCAGTCCGGCCGGGTGGCCCTCGCCGAGGAGCCGGGAATCTAAGTCGTCGTCGGGACGAGCTCCGCTAGGTTCCGTGAGTTCAGCCATGAGGGGCCATTATGGCACGCGGGCATCTTCGTCGAAAGGTGAACGGTTGGCGTGTCGGGCCGTTGACGTCGCCGGCGCGAGCGCCACCGCGAGCCGCCCGGCGTCGCAACGCCGACGAACTGTCACGTCTGACTGGTGTTACTCGCCAGTATCGGTAGTGTCTGATTCTGTGAAGAACGATCCTTGGCAGGGCGACGCATGTTCATTGGTCGACGCGTACCGGGCGGGTGAAATCAGTCCGCGCGAAGCGCTCGACGCGACGTTGGAGGCGGTCGAGAGATCCGACCTCAACGCCTTCTGCCATATTGATCCCGACGCGGCCCGAGCCAGCGCCG
This sequence comes from Acidimicrobiales bacterium, assembly GCA_043721635.1. GTDB lineage: Bacteria > Actinomycetota > Acidimicrobiia > Acidimicrobiales > RAAP-2 > RAAP-2. The sequence continues at coordinate 1,476 of JAYSQJ010000227.1, forward strand.
AGGCGGCCGACGTCTCGCTCCCCTTCGGGGGTGTGCCCATCGCGATCAAGGAGTTGGAGCCGGTCGCCGGGTGGCCCTACACGTACGCCTCGCTCGTCTATCGCGACCACACCTCCGCGTTCGACAGCACGATGGTCACTCGGCTTCGCGCAGCGGGCGGCGTGCTCTTCGGTCAGACCACCGCGTCGGAATTCGGGTTCATCAACTGCACGAACACGAAGCTCCACGGGACCACGCGCAACCCGTGGGACCCCTCGCGCACGCCGGGTGGATCGTCGGGTGGATCGGCCGCGGCGGTCGCCGGGGGGATCGCACCGATTGCTTCGGGCGGCGACGGCGGCGGATCGATCCGCATCCCCGCCGGGTTCACTGGTCTCTTCGGTCTGAAGTCGACGTTCGGTCGGATCCCCAAGGGACCTTTCACCCATCAGCCCCCCTTGACTGTCGTCACCGGCTGCCTCTCGCGCTCGGTGCGCGACACCGCACGCTGGTTCGACGTATGCAACGGCTTCGATCAGCGTGACAACCTGAGCCTGCCGCGCGTCGAGGGCTGGGAGGCCGACCTCGACTCATTCGACCTCGCCGGCAAGCGGGCCGTCATCTCGATCGACCTCGGTTCGGCGTTCGTCGACCCGTTCCAAACCGCGCTACTGATTGAGCGAGCGCAGCGACTCATCGACCTCGCCGGAATGAAGCGCGTCGACGTCGTCGTCGAGTTGCCCGAGGGCGGCACCGAGTGGTCACTCACCAACCTGGTCGGACTGGCCGGACTGCTCGGCGACCGCTATCCAGCGTGTGTCGAGGACCTGACGTTCGAGGTTCAATTCGTGATGGCCATGGCGGTCGAGCGATTCAGCCTCTGGACGGCCGGGGCAGCTGAAGTCTTTCGCATCGTCGCCAACGAAGCGATGGCCAAGGTTTTCGATCAGGTGGACTTCATCTTCGCCGCCTCCAACCCGGACGTGGCCTTCGCGGCCGAAGGGCCGCTGGCCACGACCGTCGGTGGAGTCGACCTCATCGCCGAGTACGGCATCGGGCGCGCCCTTTCCAACAACGGCGCCTTGACGATCCCCGCGAACCTGACGGGCAACCCCGCCGTCTCGATCCCGTCGGGCACGGTTGACGGCCTTCCCGTGGGCCTCCAGGTCATTGGGCGCCATCACGAGGAACAATTGCTCCTTGGGCTCGCGCGCATCGCCGAGCGAGAGTTCCCTTGGCCGCTGGTGGCGCCGGCTTCGCACTCGGCCGGTCCGTGACCCGTGTCGAGCGACGGCGACAATCTGCGCGGCGGCGACACCGTCTTCGATCGTCTGGGTGAGCCGCGCACCCGAGAATCGATTGCGACCCCGGCGCTCGTCTGTGATCTCGGGCTCCTCCTGGAGAACATCAGCCGGATGTCCGACTTGACACGCGCCGCCGGCGTCACGTTGCGGCCCCACGTGAAGTCGCACAAGTCGGCCTTCATCGCGCGCCGACAACTCGACTCCGGCGCGGTCGGACTCTCGTTCGCCAAACTCGCCGAAGCCGAGGTCGTCGTCGAGAGATTGGCCGAAGACGGCGACGCGCGGCCGGTGTCGGTACTGCTCACGTCGCCCCTCGTCGGCGCGGCGTCGGCTCGGCGGGCGGCAAACTTGGCCCAGCGATGCGAATTGATCGTCGTGGTTGACCACGTCGACGGCGTTGACGAGCTCGCCCGGGCCCTGGCGGCCTCCCGCACGGTGGTCTCGGTACTCTGCGACGTGGACGTGGGACTCTCTCGGACCGGAGTGACGAGCACCGAATCGGCGCTTGAGGTGGTCGAACACGTCGAACGAAGCCCTCGACTCCATTTCGCCGGCGTCCAGGGCTACGGAGGTCACCTGCAACACCTCGCGGGACGCGACCTTCGCCGCAAGGCCACGATCGAGTCGACCGGTCGCCTCGACGCCGTGATCGACGGGCTGGAAGCGGCCGGCCACCTAGTCTCCCTTCGCACGGGCGGCGGGACCGGCACGTCGGGGATCGACCTCGAACTGGGAACGTTGAACGAGCTGCAGGCGGGTAGCTACGTCTTCATGGACCGCGAGTACCGCGACGCCCTGGGCGCCGACGAGGAGGGCCGCTTCGCCCAGAGCCTCACTATCGCAACCACGGTGATATCGGCCAACCAGGACGGCTTCGTGACCGTCGACGCCGGCCTGAAGGCGATGGCCACCGACGCAGGTCCGCCCGCGGTCCTCGGCCACGGGGACGCGGTGTCGTACCACTTCTTCGGCGACGAACACGGCCTCGTGACGAACCCCCCGAACGGTCGCTTCCATCGGGGCGACCGTCTCGAGCTCGTCCCCCCGCACTGCGATCCGACGGTCGATCGCTACGACGACATCTGGCTCGTCGAAGGAGACGTCGTCGTAGGGGTCATCGACGTCACCGCACGGGGCTGTTCCCAGTAGTTCGCGTAGTCCCGCGGGCGCTCGCCCGCCGCGGGCGGCTTTCATTAGCGCTGGACGACTGCGATCGCCGCGTCGACGCCCGCAACGTGACCTTGGACACATTCGTCACTCGCCGACCTGGTCGAGACCGGAGATGAACGGATGGGATGGCCTGGTGGCGCTCGACGGGAAGCTCGCGACGCATTCGAAATCGAATGTCGCCTTTAGCACGACCGTCAAGACCATCAACTGGTGTCACCGCGAAGTCGGGCTGTGCGATACCCGACGCCAGGTCGCCGTGACCATCACGTTGCCGCAGTTCGCGCGAATGGACAACGCGAGCACGCCCTGCTTCATGGTCCTCACGCCGATCGGCGTAACGCTGCACGTCAACTACTTGATCGTTCGCAAGAACTTTGTCGTCGTCGGGATCCTTGAGGACGACTTCCCGTCGGTCAACGTCGCACAGCTCAAGACCCTCGTGATCATCGCCGTGGAGAAGATGCGAAAGGTCAACACCGACATTCGGACAGTCAACTCGATTCGCCTACGAAGTCGATCGAGTGCTAGTAGCGACGCACCCTCATGTTGTAGATGAGGCCAATCACGATCAGGATCCATACCCACGCCCGTGCCCAGCCGGTCAGGTGGAAGTCGAAGCGCGTGGCCCGGGGGTCCGAGGTGACCGCGCCGGACGGTGAGACTCCCTCGTCGTCCCCCTTCCAACCCCACGGGTATTCGGGGGTGAGCATCAACATGTAGGCCGTCAAGCGCGCCGAGTAGCGGGTCACCGTGGCGGCGACGCGGTAGATGGGGCTGGGCAGGCGTCCGAGGAAGAGCGCCGAGAGCCAGAGCGGGAAAAGTAGAGTGGTCAGACCGCCGGAGAGCGCTGATCCGATAATGTACGCCGGCAGGGCGAGCACGATGCGAAAGAGCACCGCCATCTGGTTGAGCGGCGAGAGCTCCGGAATTTCGACGCCGATCGGGTACCGGTCGTCGTCATTCCCGTTGAACGCCGGGTACTCATCGGTCAAAAGGTAGACGTAGGCATTGACGCGAACGCTCCACCTGGTGAATCGGGCGAGGAACGCGCCCATGCCCTCGGGGACCCGACCCGTGAAGAGCGCCACGAACCACACGACGACCGCGACGAAGAAGGTTGCGATGCCCACGAAGATGAGCACGAAGAGTTGGGGGATGGCCAGGAGCAGACGAACCAGGATGGTCCAACGCACCTGCTGGGGTGGGAGCCCGTTGACGAGGGGCACGCGCAGATTGACGGACTGCGGGCTGGCCACGGAGGGACTGATGTAGATGGGAGGAGCGGGCGGGATTGGCGCAGGGCTCGCCGCCGGCCGCCCTTCGCGTCCTTCATCGCCGGGAGTCTCGGGCCGGTCGTTCTCATCCATCGCTCATCGCCTCTCGAGGTCTTCCGTCAGATCGAGCGTAGTTGCACGGCCACGGGTACTTTCGGCTCATCGAACCGGTGCGCAAGCGAACTACCAAAGATTCCCGACACCGAAACCCGACGTCGGTCGAATGTTCACTCGTCGTTGACTCAAGGGTCGGCCCGACCGGTGGGGCGTGGCCCTGTCTCGACGCCGCGACTACGATTGTCCGATGACCGTGACCCTGGACACCGAGTTGAAGATCGCCTCGTGGGACGAGAAATCGATCCACGAGTTCGACGACGGGAGCAAGCTCACCCGAGCCGACGTGACGTTGTCCGACGGCGCGGACGGACTCGAGTCGGGGTCCTTCCACTCCGTGATGTACTACCGGCCCGACGGCACCAGCACGTACACCACGGTCATGCGGCTCACGGGAACACTGGACGGAAGATCGGGCAGCGTCGTGCTGATCGGTAACGGCACCTACGACGGAGCCACGGCGATGGGCCGACTCCAGATCGTCGACGGCTCGGCAACGGGCGAGCTGATCGGCATCGCCGGGCACGCCGAGAGCGACTCCACGCACGCGGAGTACCCCTTCATGCCAATCTCGCTGACCTACGGCTTCGCCTGATCCGAACGCGTACCGTCGAGGACCTCGCGCGGTTTTCGACGACATCCGAGTTGGTGTTTCGAGAGTGCGGCCGTCGACCTGAGCAGTGAGACGTCGATCACGGTCGCTCGGATTCAGTGTGCCATGCGCGAAGTGGTCAGAGGCAAGATGGCCGCCATGTTGGCCACTGAAGGAGTCGACGCCGACTTCGGGATAGTGGACGGCACCGACCTTGGGCTGTTCGCGAGCTTCGAGATGTACGACATCGAACTGGTGTCGCCCGGTCACGAGACGACCGCAGCAGACAGGGCTCGCGGCGACGCTGCGGCACGGGCCGGCTCGACGTCTGCATGGCGAGCCACGGCTTCGGCGTCGCCCACTCGACGGGCTCGACGTTGCGCCAAGAACTTGACGGTGGACCAGCGCAGTCTTGTAGAGACCATTGAAGCTCTCGGCGAGGGCGTTCTCGCCGTTGTCGCCCTTGGAGCCGACTGACGCCACGATCTCGGCTTCGCCAAGGCGCGCGGAGTAGCGAATCGATGAATGTTGACTAGGTTCAAGGAGTCGTCGCAACACCAGCTCCTAAAGTCACCCCGAGCCCAACAATTCATTCCGACGGCGATTCGCACAACTCGATGCGGCGGCCTTATCTGATTGTGCGCGTCGCTCCGGAGAGGCTTGGCCTAGACGTTCAGCCGTCGGTACTTGGCAGCACTATCACGTTCGGCAATCGAGCGAGTTCGAGCACTCCTCGAACTAGTAAGAACGAGTGCGGAACAAACCTCTACTTTTCGTCTGCCCAGTCGAATTCGTAGGAGATCCAATTGGAGTCTTTGAAGGACAGATCCAGACCCTCAGCTCTTGCGGTGAACGATCCGACTCCGCATTCGCCCTTCTGCCAAATGAATCCGTCGGGCAGCACGATCTGAGCGTTGTGCGGTTCACCGGTTACTGGATTCTTGAAGTTCGAGCCAGTACCCTGACCTACGCCTTCCGCATTCAGCGTGATTGCGAGACCGGATCCTTCCAACGTGATTCTTGCTTTCACCAGTCCAGCCACTTCATAAGTGGTCCCTAAGATTACCCAGGGATTGCCACCGAGTTGTCCGGTGTAGATCTGGGCAAGACAGTTGATTTGCTCATCGGTGGTCTCTGGTTCAACGACGAATACGACCTTGCCGCCGCCATCGTGAATCGCCTTCGGCCAGTCGAATATCCCTATGGCCTTGACGCCCGATAGATCGACGTCGCCACATCTTCCCTCGTCGATGAAATTGCCAACAAACGCCTTGCAACTCCCATCAACTGAACTCGGAAATCCGGAGAAGTTGCACGTGCACCCTGGCGCACAATTGCAAAACTCGTATCCCCGCCCCTTCAGATACCACTTCGTCTCTAATTTCGTCACCGTCATTTGCATTCCTCCTTGTTAGGTAAGTCTTCCGATCAACGCGGGTGTAATTAGCAACCAGATCCCAAGGGCCAAGAAGCCGATTCCCGCGATCTTGGCGACGAGTTCACCAATACGTGAGA
>JAYSQJ010000228.1:0-7200 GCA_043721635.1 Acidimicrobiales bacterium
CTCTTGTCGCTCTCGGACGCCGAGTCCATGAGGTGCTCGCGAAAGATACGCAACGAGTCGTGCGTGGGTCCGTCCGCGATCATGATCCCATTTTCGAGCACGATCGCGCGATCGCAGATCGAGCGGACCTGATCGGCATTGTGAGTGACGAGCAGGATCGAGCGACCCTCGTCCTGGAAGGTCTTGATACGGTCGATGCACTTGGCCTGGAAGCGCTCATCGCCGACGGCGAGCACCTCGTCGACGACGAGAATGTCGGGATCGACGTTCACCGCGACGGCAAAGGCCAGGCGGACGTACATGCCGCTCGAGTAGAACTTGACCTGCGTGTCGATGAACTGCTCGATTTCGCTGAACGCCACGACATCGTCGAAGATGCCGTCAACCATCCTCTTGGAGAAGCCCAGCATCGCTCCGTAGAGGTAGACGTTGTCGCGACCCGAGAGCTCGGTCTGGAAGCCGGCGCCGAGTTCGAGGAGCGCCGCGAGGCTCCCGCGAATGCGAATCTGGCCCGAGGTCGGTTGCAGGACGCCGCAGATGCACTTCAGCAGCGTCGACTTGCCCGACCCGTTGTGGCCCACCAGTCCGACCGTCTCGTTCGTGTCAATCTGGAAACTGATGTCCGAGAGAGCGCTGAATATCTCCGTCGAGCCGGACTTGGGATGCAGCATTCGCTCCTTCAGCGACTGGTGTCGCCCGTGGTGGATCTTGAACTTCTTGGAGATCCCCTCGACGTCGATGACGGTCGCCATCAGAGCTCCGACTCGAAGTTGCGCTCGAGCCGACCGAAGACGGCCTCGGCGAACAAGAAGAGGGCGATCATGACACCGACCAAGACGATGTTCAGGTAGAAGTACGTGGACATGGGCCAGGTCGGCAGCATGTGCAAGATGCCATGGGGTGGGATCGTGGAGTGCACCGAGGTCGCAACGTAGAACACGCGTTGGAACGTCAGCATGATCAGCGTGATTGGATTCATGAAGTAGAGCCACGCCAAGCCGTGGTGGTGCAACTGCGGGGCGATGGAGTGCTCATACGAGTAGACCACCGGCGACATGAAGAACCACAGCTGCAGGACAATGACGATGAAATGCTCCATGTCCCGCATGTAGACCGTGATGGCCGACATCAGAATCGCCAGGGCGGCGGTGAAGAAGTAGAGCGCCAGGAAGGCGAAGGGCAGGATCCACAGGAAGTCCCATTGAGGCGCGTGGCCCAGCACCAGCAGGTAGAGCACGAGGACGCCGATCTGGATGAAGAAGTACACCACGGAGGCGCCAACGTTGGCGAGCGCCAGAATCTCGCGGGGGAAGGAGACCTTCTTCACGAGGCCCGCCCGGTAGACGATGACCCCGGTGGCCGACTGCAGCGCCGTCTGGAACATGTTCCACACGACCATGCCCGAGAACAGGTAGAGCGCGAAGTTCGGGTAACCGTTCTGCAAGAAGACGGAGAAGACGACGTAGTAGATCACGAGGAACAACGTCGGTGTCAGCATTGACCACAGAATCCCGAGCGCCGAGTTCTTGTACTTGATCCGGATATCGGAGGAGATCAGGCTCGACAGGAGTTCGCGACGTGACGCGAGGTTGCGCAGCCGCGTCCGCAGGCTCGCACGAGCGCTGACGGTGCGAAAGGCTACGTCGTCCAGCGAACGTCGCTCGGCTCGCGCCGGCACGGCGTCGTCCACTAAGCGCCTTGGCGAACTGCCGAACGCTCAATCACGGCGTCAATGAAGCCGTAGCCCAGCGCCTCCTGCGCGGTGAACCAGCGGTCCCGGTCGGAGTCGGCTTCGATCTGCTCGACGGGCTGGCCGGTGTGGAACGCAATGCGCTCGGCCAGCTGCTTCTTCATGTAGACGATCTGCTCGGCCTGGATGGCGATGTCCGACGCCTGTCCCTGCATCCCGCCCATCGAGGGCTGGTGCATGAGTATGCGGCTGTGGGGCAGCGAGAACCGCTTGCCCGGGGCGCCCGCGCACAGCAAGAACTGGCCCATCGAGGCGGCCATTCCCACGCAGATCGTCCGCACGTCGCAATTGACGTACTGCATGGTGTCGTAGATCGCGAGGCCGTCGGTGACCGAGCCACCGGGAGAGTTGATGTAGAGGCTGATGTCCTTGTCGCGGTCCTCGGCCTCGAGCAGCAACAGTTCGGCGCATATGCGGTTGGCCGTGTCCTGGTCCACTTGGGAGCCGAGGAATACAATGCGCTCACGTAGTAGGCGCTGGTTCAGGTCGATGGTGCCGAAGCCTTCGGCCATTGATGTGGTATTCATGCGACCAATCTACCGTGTAGGGCCGCAATCGGCCCGTTGCGCGACGTAGAATGAAGACTTCGGCGGGCGTGGCGGAATTGGCAGACGCGCTGGTTTTAGGTACCAGTTCTTCGGAGTGTGGGTTCGAGTCCCTCCGCCCGCACGATGAATTCGCCACTCCGCGTCACGTCCACGCGACGCATCTGCTAGCGTGGACAGAAGTGTTTTGCCGCACATTGCGGTGGAGACCGATTCGACTGTGACATATCGAGTTGGGCTCATCTCAACTCGTAGGAGTCATATGTCCATGTCCTTTGCCGACCTCGGCGTGCCGTCAAACCTGGTGGAACGTCTTAAACAGCGCGGAATCACCGAAGCGTTCCCCATCCAAGAAGCCGCTCTCCCCGACGCGCTCGCCGGTCGCGACGTCGTCGGCAAGGCCGCCACGGGTTCGGGAAAAACCCTCGCCTTCGGACTGCCCCTCATGGCTCGCCTCTCCAAGGCCCGCCCCCGCAAGCCGGTCGCACTTATCCTCGTGCCAACGCGCGAGCTCGCCGCGCAGGTGCAAAAAGAGATCGCCCAACTCACCGACGACCAGGGTCGTCGGGTCATCACTATTTACGGCGGCACCTCGTACAACGTCGCGCGCAAGGCCCTCAACTTCGGCGTCGACGTCGTGGTCGCATGCCCCGGACGCCTCGAGGACATGCTCGAGCAGGGCGCCCTCGACCTCTCGTCGGTCGAGACCGTCGTCGTCGACGAGGCCGACCGCATGGCCGACATGGGCTTCCTGCCCTGCGTCCGTCGCATCGTCGGCGCCACCCCGAATAACCGCCACGTGATGCTCTTCTCGGCGACCATGGGCCCCGACGTCAAGTCGCTCGTCCGAGAGTTCACCAACGACGCGGCCATTCACGACGTCGTGGGCGACGAAGCGCCGAGCGACGTCGACCACTACTTCTGGCGCGTCCCGCGCGACCAGCGCCCCCAGATCACGGCCGACATCGTCGAGGAGTACGAGCGCGCCATCGTGTTCACTCGTACCAAGCACGGCGCTGACCGCCTGGCCCGCCAGCTCGGCGAGCGCGGCATCTCCGCCGTGCCGTTGCACGGCGACCGCACGCAGGCCCAGCGCGATCGGGCGTTGCGCAGTGTCAAGAGCGGCCAGATCCGCGTCCTCGTGGCGACCGACGTCGCTGCGCGCGGCATCCACATTGAACTCCTGCCCGTCGTGATCCACTACGACCCACCGGCCCAGGCCATTGATTACCTGCACCGCTCCGGGCGCACTGGACGGGCCGGGGCCACGGGTGCGGTCATCTCACTCGTCGGCGAGGACGTCATCGGTCAGGTCAAGCGCATGCAAAAGGCTCTCGGCCTCGCCACCTCGATTGAGCTCCGCGAGGATGCGCCGGCCCTTCGCCTAGGCGCGGTGGACGACAGCGTCGCCGCCGAACGCCTCGACGACCGTGGAGGCAAGGGGCGCTCCGAGCGTTCGACGCCCCGCGAGCACGACCGTGGACCGCGGACCTTCGAGCGCCGCGATCGGACCACCATTGAGCGTAGCGAGCGTCCCGTGCGGGGCTTCGCCGAGCGCGCGCCGCGGACCGAACGGACCTCCGCCGTGCGCAGCGAGCGTCCCGTGCGAGCAGAACGTGGATTCGCCGAGCGCGTACCGCGCACCGAGCGATCCACCGATCGCCGTGAACCCCGGTTCACCTCGCGGGACAACGCAGCGCGCGGCAGCGAGGCAATCGTGAGTTTCTTCAACGACTCCAAGGGCTTCGGCTTCGCGAGCGACGACAAGGGCGACGACCTCTTCATCCACTTCTCGAACATCGTGGGCGACGGCTTCAAGTCACTCGCCCAGGGCCAGAAGATCACCTTCGAGGAGGCGACGGGGCCCAAGGGCCGCGAGGCTCGCAACGTCCGCGTCGTGGGTGGCGGACGCAGCGCTCGCCGCTAGAGTCGTCCTTCATGTCAGAAAAGCCACTCGTTGAACCACACCTCGAACCGGTGCCCGACGACCTCCTGATCGAGGAAATCGTCGTCGGCACCGGAGAGGAAGCGCACGTCGGCCAGACGGCCGTCGTCCACTATGTCGGTGTCGGCGTTACGAGCGGCGAGCAGTTCGACGCCTCCTGGGACCGCGACGAGCCGTTCGCCTTCCCCCTCGGGGCCGGTCACGTCATTCAAGGATGGGACCGCGGAGTCGCCGGCATGAAAGTCGGTGGACGGCGCCGGCTGGTCATTCCCGCGCACCTCGCCTACGGCGAGCGGGGCGCCGGTAGCGTCATCGCGCCGAACGAGACGCTGATCTTCGTCGTCGACCTGTTGGAGCTTCGTTAATCCAGGGGACTCGGGGTCGTATCGACTTGGATCATCCGCTGGTAGTCGCCGTAACGCTCGCAGCAGACCTCCGCGACAAGGCGAAGACGCTCATTGGGGTCGCTGAGGCCGAGCACCTTGAACTGGTCGAGCGTGGACATGGGCGTCATCGAGCACAACTGCCAGCTGCGGACCCAGGGGTCGGGGTCCATCTCGCAGTTGCTCTTCAGACACTGATCCGCGAACAACTCGCTCTGTAGTGCGCGCAGCGCGCGCACCGCCGACTCGGTCGACTTCAAGAGGCCGGGTTCGATCGGAACCTCGTCACAGCAGCGGTCGCGCACCACCGCACGGGGATAGGGGGTGTCGGTGAGCCACCGACTCACCTCGAAGCACTCGAGTCCTTCGACCATCAACAGAGTCTGCCCGTCGGGCAGCGATTGGGCACCGAGGATCTGCATCAACGTGCCGACCGACGTTCGCTCGTCCTGACCACCGATCTCGGACCCTCGGGCGATCAGGCACGTTCCGAAGCGCTGAACCGATTCGATGTCGTTCAGCATGCGGTGGAAGCGCGGCTCGAACACGCAGAGTCCGACCACCTGATGGGGAAAGACGACCATGCCCAAGGGGAACATCGGTAGCTCACGGTCGTGCACAAACCCACCTTACGGGTGATGCTTATGTGAACTGCCCTAACGCTGAGCCAATTCTAAGGCAAGCACCCGTAACGCGATGGCCCGGTGCGACACGGCATTCTTCTCGTCGGGCGTCATCTCGGCGAGGGTTCGTCCGCCGTGACCCGATGGCGCGAACACCGGATCGTAGCCAAAGCCCTGATCGCCGGAGGGCTGCGGCGCGATGGTGCCTTCGAGGACGCCCTCGACGCAGTACCACGTGCCGTCGGGGTACGCCACGCAGATGACTGTCTTGAAGTGGGCGCCTCGCCGATCCATGTCGACCCCGTCGAGCTCATCGAGGAGTTTCACGACGTTGTCGTCGTCGGTGGCGCCCGCGCCGGAGTAACGGGCACTTTGCACACCGGGCCTTCCTTCGAGGGCGTCGACGAAGAGGCCGGTGTCGTCAGCGATCGCCGCCAGCCCGGTCGCTCGCGCCACGGCGCGGGCCTTTAAGAGGGCGTTGCCCTCGAGGCTGTCCTCGGTTTCGTCCACCTCGGCCAGGCCGTGCGGCCGGTCTAACAGGTCCACCCCAAGGGGCGCCAGGACGGCGCGCATTTCGGTGACCTTGTGGGGGTTAGCCGTCGCGAGGACGAAACGCGCCACTACGTGCGCGGAGAAGGAGGTGTCGCCAGGACGAGTCGTTGGGCCGATTGGATCTCCTCAATGCCCTTCGCGGCGAGGTCCAGCAGCTGGTCAAGCTGTTCGCGGGTGAAGGCCTCCTGCTCGGCGGTGCCCTGCACCTCGACGAAGCGGCCGGCCCCGGTCATCACGACATTCATGTCGGTCTGGGCGCGCGAATCCTCCTCGTAGGGCAGATCGAGCATCGCCACTCCGTCGACGATCCCGACCGAGATGGCGGCCACGAGGTCGCTCAGCGCGTGCTCGCGCAGCCTGCCGTCCTGGACGAGTCGCGTGACGGCGTCGTGCAGCGCGACGAAGCCGCCGCAGATCGACGCCGTACGGGTCCCGCCATCGGCCTGGAGGACGTCGCAATCGACGGTGATCTGCACGTCGGGCATCGCCTCGAGGCGCGTCACCGTGCGAAGGGATCGGCCGATGAGCCGCTGGATTTCCTGGGTCCGGCCTGACTGCTTGCCCTTGGCAGCCTCTCGACTGGCGCGGTCCGGGGTTGAGCCGGGCAGCATCGAGTACTCGGCGGTGACCCAGCCCTGGCCTCGGCCCCTCAGCCAGCGTGGAATGTCCTCTTCGACCGAGGCCGTGCAGAGCACGACGGTCCGCCCGAAGCTGACGAGCACCGAACCAGCCGCCATCTCGGTGAAGTCCCGCTGGAACGACAAAGGACGGGCCTCGCTCGGGGATCGGCCATCGGCTCGAATCTGTGACATGGGACTCCTTGATCTTCTAAGCGGTGCCCGTCCACGGTACTGGAGAATCCGGTACCGGGCGTCTAGAAGTAGATGATCTTGTTCGCCCGCTCGACGACGTCGTCAATGTCGTCAACCCACGCGCCAGTCGACAGGTACTTCCAGCCGTCGTCGCAGACCATCGTGACGATGGTGGCCGTCTCGTCATCGGGGATCGACGCGGCGCACTTCGCGGCACCGGACATGATCGCGCCCGACGACAGGCCCACGAACAGACCGACCTCGGTCAACCGTCGGGTCCACTCGATCGACTCGCGTGGTCGCACGACAACCTTGCGGTCCAGGAGTTCAGTGCCGTGGTTGTCGGAGAAGATCGGCGGAATGTAACCATCGTCGAGGTTGCGCAGTCCGTCGACCATCTCGCCACTGGGCGGCTCGACGGCCCAGATCTGAACGCCGGGCCGATGCTCCTTCAGGTACCGACCCACACCCATGAGCGTGCCCGACGTGCCAAGTCCCGCGACGAAGTGCGTGACCTCCGGCACGTCGGCCAGGATCTCCGGTCCGGTCGTCGCGTAGTGCGCGAGCGGATTGGCCGGATTGGCGTACTG
>JAYSQJ010000229.1:0-4860 GCA_043721635.1 Acidimicrobiales bacterium
CCGGTCATCCAGGTGAGCGTCCGGCCTCCGCGCCACGCGCCCATGAAGTAGTTGCCCCAGAGGTGCACGATCATCGCGAAGAAGAAGATCTCCACGCTCCACAGGTGCGTTGAGTTGACGAAGTGCCCGACGTTCGAGCTGTGCCACCACTGGGGGCCTTCGATCGCGAGGATGCAGCCCGTCAGGATGACGACGATCAGAGCCGCGATGGTCATCACGCCAAAGACGTAGATCCAGGACGACACGTAGACCGGTTGGGTGTCCGGTAGCAACTTCTCCGGAGGGAGCTTGTCCATGGCGCGCTTGCGAAGGCGCGTCGTCCACTGACGATCGATTTCGGTGGTGCTCACTGGCTCTCCTTGCGACGGCTACGACCGGGGAACGGAAGCAACAGGGCCGCGACGAAGGTCACGACCATCAGGCCGATCACGATCAGGTTCGAGACGCTGATCAAGATGAAGTGCCAATGTATGTAGTGCCCTAAGTGGTCAAGGGGTACGATCGAACCCAGCCAAGCCATATATTCTCTCCCGAATTGCCTTATTCCTGACCTTAGTGTCACAGGGAAATGGGGCTCGCTACTAGGGACCAAAGGCCATTTCTCGGTAAGTACCTTACGAAACCTGTCTTTTCGTGCCCGGTTCTCGGTCGTGGGCGCTCTGGCGAAGGTGGAACTGAGTGACGCCGATCGTGAGCGACACCGCGCCGGCGACGTGCAACTCGACCAGCAGCGCTGGCAGGTGCGTGAGGTACTGCGTCGCGCCGATGAGGGCCTGGACGAGCGAGATGACCACGAGGCGCCGAACGCCCAGCTGCAGCGCCCGCGGCGCGGCGCCACGCCAGATCGCGAAGAGCAGCCCGGTCACCAGGCCGATGAAGAGCACCGCGCCGAGCGAGTGGACCCACGCGGCCGACGAGAGGGCGAAGGGGAGCCGCTTGGCGACCAGTTGGCCCTGCGAGGAGCCGGCGTGGGGCCCCGAGCCCGTCGTCATCGTGCCGGTCGCGACGAGGACGACGAAGGGCACCCAGAGTAGGCGCGCCACCAGCCGGAAGTGGGGGTCGCGTACGTCGCGGCGCGCGCCGGGGCCGTAGACGTACTTCGAGCGGTGATAGAGGACGGCCCCCACGACGACCATCGAGAGCGACAGCGCCATGTGCAGGGCCACGAGCCAGGGGTTGAGCTTGCTGTAGACGACCAAGGCGCCGAGCAGCGCGTCGGCGATCACGCCCACCACCAGCATCCCGGAGAGCACGATCAGGTCGAGACGACGGATCTGGCGCAGCAGCGCCGCGGCGAAGGTCGCCGCGGCCACGCAGACGAGCAGGATCGTGACGACCCGGTTCGCGTACTCGATCAGGGGGTGGATGCTCCAGGATCCGGTGATCCGATGGTGGAAGCACGTCGGCCAGTCGGGGCACCCGAGGCCCGATCCGGTGAGCCGCACGGCGGCCCCCGAGAGGACGATCACGATCATGGAAAGGAACGAAGCGAAGGCGAACCAGCGGAATACCGGACCGGTGACGCGGCGGATTGGCGTTGACGTCACTTCAGTAGCCTAGGGAATTCTCCGCACCGTAGAATGCCCTTTATGACAATCACGGCCTCCGCGCCGCACACGCTCGGTGAGGTCCTGAAGGGCTACGTGGCCCTGACCAAGCCACGGATCATCGAGCTGCTGCTCGTCACGACGATCCCGACGATGGTCGTCGCAGCCAACGGCATCCCCGGCCTGTGGCTCATACTGGCGACCCTCGGTGGCGGCACCCTGGCGGCCGGAGGGGCCAACGCGCTGAACATGGTGATTGACCGCGACATTGACGCGATCATGGAGCGGACCAAGCGCCGCCCGCTCGTGACCGGGATGATGACGCCCCGTGCGGCCACGGTGTTCGCGTTCGGCCTCGAGGTCGTCGCCTTCGCCGTGCTCGCCATCTGGGTCAACCAGCTCTCGGCGTGGCTCGCGATGTCCGCCACCGCCTTCTACGTCGTCGTCTACACCCTCTGGCTGAAGCGCCGCAGCCGCCAGAACATCGTCATCGGCGGGGCGGCCGGCGCGGTGCCCGTCCTGATCGGCTGGGCGGCGGTGACGAATTCGCTCACCTGGACGCCGGTGCTGCTCTTCCTCGTGATCTTCATCTGGACGCCGCCGCACTTCTGGGCGCTGGCCGTTCGTTACCGCGACGACTACGAGGCCGCCAACGTCCCGATGATGCCGGTGGTGGCGTCGCTTCGCCACACCACCCTCGAGATTCTCGTGTACTCGGTCCTGATGTGGGCGCTCACGGTCCTGATCGGACCGACGGCGCACCTCGGTTGGCTCTACGCCGTGTCCGCGACGCTGCTGGGAGCCATGTTCACGTTCTACGCGCTGCGACTCTACCGACACGCCCGCGTCGACCGGGCCGACGTCGCAGAGGCGATGCGGCTCTTCCACTTCTCGATCACGTACCTGACGGCCCTGTTCGTAATGATGGCGGTCGACGTCCTTGTCCGACTCCACTAGGCCCCAGCGGGGGCACCCGTCGCCGATGATGTTCGTGTCGTTGGGCATCGGCACCGTGGTGGCCGTCGCCCTCATCACCCTTGTGTCGATCCTCACCGGCGGCGCCGCGAAGCCCGTGAACGCCCTGGTTGGCACCAGGGTCGCGGGCTTCACCCTCGGGGGCCTGAACGGGGGCCGAGTCGTCGCACCCTGGAACCAGGGCCACGCCGGGGTGCTCATCTTCTTCGCCAGCTGGTGCGACCCGTGCAAGGCCGAGATGCCCAAGGTGGCGACGTACCTGCGCACCCATCACGTCGGCCCGGTGCGGGTCGTCGGGGTTGACACCAACGACGCCCGTGGTGCGGGGCAGGCCTTCGTGCGCCACGCGGGGGTGACCTTCACGGTGGCCTTCGACCCCAATACGACGGTCTCCAGTGTGATCTTCCACTTCACGGCGATCCCCGAGACCGCGTTCGTGAACGCCAGGGGCGTCGTCACGCAGGTCTACGTCGGCGCCATCCCCGAGGACCAACTCGCCAAGGGCATCGCCGCGTTGCGGTCCCCTTAGTCGAATCGGAAGGTCCGCGCCGCGACGAGTGGCGCCAGCACGGCCCAGATGGCGAGCACCAGCCAATCGGTTCCCGTAGGGCTCAGTCCCTGGCCGAGCACCCGGTGGAGTCCCTCGGCCATCGCTCCCGGGGGCAGTCCGACCGCGACCCTTCGCACGAACGCCGGCAGCGTCGAGAGCGGCACGACGATGCCCGAGACCAGCAACAGCACCAAGTACAGTCCATTGCTCGCGGCGAGGTTGACCTCGGCGCGCAGGCGCCCGGCGAGCGCCAGCCCGATCCCGGCGCAGCCGGCCGAACCCAAGATCAGGAGGCCGACGACCTCGGCCGCGCCCACGGTGCCGCCACGAGGTTGCCACTTGAGCGCCACGGCGACCGCGCTCAGCACGGCGACCTGGATGACCTCGGTCACGAGGACCCCGGAGATCTTGGCGCCGACGAGTCGCCGTTGGCCGAGCGGCGTGACGTGCAGGCGACGCAGCACCCCGAAGCTCCGTTCGAAGCCCGTCGCGATCGAGAGCGCCACGAGCGACGTGGAGAGCACGCAGAGCGCGAGGATCCCCGGCGCGACGAAGTCGATTCTGCTCTTGGTCGGGGTGGCGACAACGTGGGCCAGGGAGAAGAAGACGAGGAGCAGCACCGGGATCCCCACGGTCAGCAGCAACGTCTCGCCTCGGCTCACCGTCATGCGCACCTCGGCGCGAGTCTGCGCCCACCAGGCCTTCATGGCCGTCCCCCGGGAGACCGGTCGGCGACGAGCTCGAGGTACCGCTCCTCGAGCGACGCGCGGGTGCGCAGTGAGACGAGTCCGACGCCGAGGCTCGACAGATGGCCCGAGATCGTCGCGAGGCGCTCGGGCGAGGACGCGATCGCGCAGCGCAGGCGCAGCGGGCCGTCGAGCACGACGGCGCAACCAAGGAGTGACGCCAGCGGCCCCGGGTCGACCGGACCGGACACCTCGACGATCATGGCCGCGTCCCCCGCCAGCTCGGCGAGCGTTCCTTGGGCTACTACCCGGCCGTGGTTGAGGATGACGAGCCGGTCGGCCATCCGTTCGGCCTCGACGAGTTCGTGGGTCGTGATCAACAGGGCGCAACCGCGTTCACTCTCCGAGGAGATGATGTCGCGAATGACCTGTCGTCCCTCGGGGTCGACCGACGTGGTCGGCTCGTCGAGCACGAGGACCCGGGGACGGCCCAGGAGGGCGAGGGCGAGCAGGGTGCGCTGCTGCTCGCCGCCGCTCAGGCGCCGCCACGACGTCCTCGAGCAGCCCTCGAGGTCGAGCAGGGAGAGCAACTCGGCCGCGTCGCGCGGCGCCTCGTAGTAGCTGGCCGTGAGTTCGAGCACCTGACGCGGGGTCATCGGAAACCAGACGCCCCCGCGCTGCAAGAGCGCCCCGGTGCGCACGACGACCTCACGATGGTCGCGCTGGGGATTGAGCCCGTGCAGGCGAACGGTACCCGACGACGGCGCTCGGAAACCCAGCAGGGTCTCGACGACTGTCGTCTTGCCCGCGCCGTTCGGTCCGAGGAGCGCCACGACCTCGCCGTAGGCGACGTGGAGTGAGACGTCCTCCACGGCCCGCAGGTCGCCGAAGCGCACCTCCAGACGACTGACCTCGACGGCGTTGCTCACGACCTTTGAACCTAGACGTTGCCACGGGCCTGCTCAGCGCTCCTCGGTAGGCTGGCGGGCATGATTGATCTCGCCCAACTCCGCCGCGAACCCGACGTCGTGAAGGCCGCTCTGGCGCGCCGCGGCGTCTCGCCGGCGACGATGGACGCGATCCTGGCACTCGACGTCGAGCA
>JAYSQJ010000230.1:0-3140 GCA_043721635.1 Acidimicrobiales bacterium
CCGGCCTCCGAGCAGCTCGGTGCGAGCTCCGGCGGCGGCGGCTCCGGGAGTAGGCAGCGGTAGCACGGGCCCTCGTAGGGCTTGAACACCGACACTTGCCCCTCGAAGCGGAAGATCGATCCGTGGACCACGGGAACGCGCTTGAGCAGCGACGCGTCGTTGAGCAGGTAGCGCGTCGGGAAGTTGTCGGTGCCATCGACGATCACGTCGTAACCGTCGATGATGTCGAGGATGTTGTTCGCGCCGAGGCGCGTGTCGTAGGTGACGACCTTGAGATCGGGGTTCATCGCGCTCAGCGTCATCTTCGCGCTGTCGACCTTGCGCATCCCGATTCGATCGAGGTTGTGCAGGATTTGTCGCTGGAGGTTCGAGGCGTCCACGACGTCCATGTCGATGATCCCGAGGCTGCCCACGCCGGCCGCCGCCAGGTAGAGCGCCGCCGGTGAGCCCAGTCCCCCGGCGCCGAGCAGCAGGACCTTCGAGTCGAGCAGGCGCATCTGGCCCGTCTCGCCGACCTCGGGCAGCAACAGGTGGCGGTGGTAGCGCACCCGCTGGTCCTGGGTCATGGTGCGCGGCTCGGTCCAGGTGAGGCCCTCGTCCTTCCATTTGTTGAACCCGCCGATCACCGACACCACGTCGGTGTAGCCGAGGTCCTGGAGGGTCTTGGCGGCGAAGGCCGAGCGGACGCCACCGGCGCAGTAGACCGCGACCGGGGCGCCCTTGTCGGGCAGTCGGCCCTCGACGGCGAACTCGAGGTTGCCGCGCGGCACGTGCACCGCTCCGGGCACCGCACCCTGCTCGTACTCGTCGGGCTCGCGCACGTCGAGCAGCGTGAAGTGCTCGAGTCGCGCCGCGACGTCCTGCGGATCGATCTCGCGGATCTCGGCCTTCGCGGCGTTGAGCAGATCTCTGGGTGTCGACAACGGTCGCTCCTTTGGTGTCTGTAAATCCTACCTGCCAGGTCAACATTCACGTCCACCAGGCATGGTAGACCGCATCCGTGGAACTTCGCACCCTACTGGCGAGGCGACGGATGGTGCGCTCGTTCGACGCGACGCCAGTCGACCTCGACTGGCTGGACGACCTCTGCGCCCAGGCCCTGCGGGCGCCGAGCGCCGGCAACAGCGCCGGGGTGCGCCTGTACACGCTCGGCGCCGAGCACGTCGCGGCCTACTTCGAGGTGGCGACCGACCCGTCGTGGCGACAGCGATCATCTCGGGCGGCCGGCCTCGGGCGTGCGGGGGCGATCGTGCTCGTGACGAGCCGGCCAGGCGACTACACCACGCGCTACGCCGAGGCCGACAAGGCGCTCTCGGGCCTCGGCGACGAATCGGCCTGGGCGGTCCCCTACTGGCACACCGACGCGGCCATGGCGACGATGGCGCTGCTCTTGCTCATCGAAGAGGACGGATGGCAGGCGACGCTCTGGGGCAACTTCCGACACGAGTCCACCGTGCTCGGCTGGGCCGGCATCAACAACGAGGAGCTCTTCGGCACCGTGCTCGTGGGTCGCGCTGACGGACTGGACACGCCGTCGGCGTCACTGGCTCGGCCCGTCCCGTCACGCGAGTCGCGCGTGAGAAGGCTCGCGCCCTAAGACTGGCTGGCGTCGAGCGCCACGGCCTCGAGGAACTCGACGATCGCGCGGGCGCCGAAGGCGGTCGCGCCCTTCGTGAGGTAGCCGCGGCTCGCCTCGGACCGACCCGGTCCCGCGATGTCGAGGTGCGCCCAGGGGCGCCCGTCGGTGAAGCGCTGGAGCATCAGCGCGGCCGAGATCGCGCCCGCAGCGCCGGGCTTGCCGATGTTCTTCATGTCGGCGACGTCGGAATCGAGGTACGTCTCGTAGATCTCGGGCAGCGGCATTCGCCAGAGCGTCTCGCCGCTGCGCGAACTGGCGAGCGCGAAGTAGTCGGCGAGCACCTCGGTCGTCGCGAACAGTGCACCGATCTCGTCGCCGAGCGCGACGCGCTGGGCTCCGGTCAACGTCGCGATGTCGACGATGGCGTCGGGGTTGGCCTCGACGGCGAGGCAAAGTCCGTCGGCCAGGATCAGGCGGCCCTCCGCGTCGGTGTTGAGGACTTCGACCGTCATGCCGTTGCGGATGGTGAGCACGTCGCCGGGCTTGGCGGCGCGGTCGCCGGGCAGGTTCTCGGTCATCGGGGCGATGGCCGTGATCCGCACGGCCAGCTGGAGTCGGCTGGCGATCGACAGGGCCGCCATCACGATCGCCGCGCCGGACATGTCGGTCTTCATGGCCGTCATGCCCTCGGCGCTCTTCAACGAGAGTCCGCCCGAATCGAAGGTGACGCCCTTGCCGACGAGCGCGACGTGGGGCAACGGCGCCCCGGGCTGGGGGTCGTACATTGCGTACACCAACCTCGTCGGCTGCGCCGATCCCTCGCCCACGCCGAGCAGCCCGCCGAGTCGCTCCTCACGGATCTTCGGCTCGCTCCAGACCTCGACCTTCACGAAGTCGTCGCCTTCGAGACGCGCCTCGACGCGCCGGGCCAGCTCCCGTGGTGCCATGTCGGTGGCCGGCGAGTTGATCAAGTGCTTGGCCCAGTTGACGCCCTCGGCGACGACGCCCCCACGCACCACCCCCTCGGTCACCGCGTCGTGCACGGCGACCGTCGGCAGGGGCCGACCGAGCGGCACGACGTCGAACGTCGACTCTCCGTCGCCCTTTTTGTAGTCGTACGACGAGAGCAGCGCACCCTCAACGAGTGCCTGGGCCGCGTCGCGTGGCGCCTCCACCGCGCCGGTCGGCAGCAGGAAGGCGACCGAGGATCCGCCGGCGCAGCGCATCGCCGCGGCACCCGCGAGGCGGAAACTCTCAGTCGTGGTGTAGGTCGAGCCGAGGCTGACGAAGGCGACGTTGGTCCCTTGGAGCGCTCGCAGCACCGTGGTGCTGCCGGCCTCATTCTTCAGGCCCTGTTGCACGCACCACTCCTTTGAGAGCGTCCGAGGGATGCTCTGGCCCCCGAGCACCAACGGCACCGACTCCGCAATGAACGCCGCGCCGTCGTCAAAGATCACCGGCACGACGACCGTCGCCAGCGTGGATGCTTCGGAGGGCGTGGAGATGCGAGCGGTGGGAGACATCATTTCCTCTCTAGTGGGGATCGCGAGCGGTGCGGTGG
>JAYSQJ010000231.1:0-4193 GCA_043721635.1 Acidimicrobiales bacterium
TCCCCCGTCCTGGACTCAACGCGACATTACCCGAGGGGTGGACAATCGTCCTTCGCTACTTCGCCGAGATCGATACCGGCACTCGTCGGGAGTGGTCCGGCGTTGGCGTCGGGCGAAGCACGACGCCCTTGGCCGCGAGCGCCGCCTCGCCGTGGCCGAAGACGCATTCGGGGTCGGGATCGGTCATCTCGAGACCGGTGAAGAACTTGGCTGCCATGCAGCCTCCGCGACACGCGTCGTACGAACCGCACGAACCGCACGCGCCGGGGCTCTGCGGTTCGCGCAGCGACTTAAAGAGCTCGCTCTGGGTCCACACCGTGGCGAAGCCGCCGTCGCGCACGTTGCCCGCCCGGAACTCGTCGTGGATGACGAACGGGCAGGCGTAGACCTCGCCCACCGGGTCAATCAGGCAGACCACACGCCCGGCCCCGCAGAGGTTGAGCCCGTCGAGGGGGTCGCCGAGTGCCGAGAGGTGGAAGAACGAGTCGCCCGTCAGGACCTCGGGCCGCTCCACCAGCCAACGGTAGAGCTGCCGGTTCTGGGCGAGTGTCGGGTGCAGGTCGTGCCACACCTCCACCCCGCGCCCCGAGGGGCGCAGCCGCGTGAGGCGCAGCTGCGCGCCGTAGCCGGCGGCCAACCGCTCGAACTCGTCGAGCTGCTCGACGCTCTCGCGGGTCATCACGACCGAGATCTTGAACGGTCCGAAGTTCGCGGCGGCGAGGTTGTCCATCGCCCGGCGCGCCGCGACGTAGCTTCCAGCCCCCCGGACGCGGTCGTTGGTCGTGGCGTCGGCGCCGTCGACGGAGACCTGGATGTCGAGGTAGTCAATGCCGGCGAGTCGCGTCGCGGCGGCGCGGTCGATACGAGTGCCGTTGGTCGAGAACTTGACGCCGACCCTTCGCTCGACCGCGTGCTCGATCAGCTGGAAGAAGTCACGGCGGATCATCGGCTCGCCGCCGCCGATGTTGATGTAGAAGACCTGCATGTCGGCGATCTCGTCGATGAGCCCGAGAGCCTCCTCGGTGGTCAGCTCCTTCGGGTCACGGCGCCCCGACGACGACAGGCAGTGCGTGCACGCGAGGTTGCAGGCGTAGGTCAGTTCCCACGTCAGGCAGATCGGCGCGGCGAGGCCCCGTTCGAACCGGTCGCGCAACGAGGTGTCAGCGCCCACGGAGCATCCCGGACCGGTGAAGAGATTGAAGGGCCTTGGTGTAGCGGACGCGCTCGTGCGGCGGCGCGACCGCCTCGACGGCGTCGTCGAGGCTCTTGAACTCCTCCAGTCGCCTCACCAGCGCCACGAGCTCTGGTGACTTGAGGAACACGAGTCGCCGATTGCCGTGGTGGTAGGCCAGGGCGCCAAACGTCTCGTCGCGCAGCGAGACCTGCTCGGAGAGGGACCAGGGCGCCGACGGGTCGAAGACGTCAGTCGTCGACGTCGTCACGGTCTAGTAGACCCCGCAGAGTCCGTCGATGGAGACCTCCTCGACGAGGAGCTCCTCGACCTCTCCGA
The DNA here is from genome assembly GCA_043721635.1 of Acidimicrobiales bacterium. Lineage (GTDB taxonomy): Bacteria > Actinomycetota > Acidimicrobiia > Acidimicrobiales > RAAP-2 > RAAP-2. The sequence continues at coordinate 1,511 of JAYSQJ010000231.1, forward strand.
CCTCCACTATCTCTTCATCAGCGATCATCGTCTCGGTCGACATCATTCCTCCTCGGACTCATCCATTCTGTCGCGTGGCGCGACCGGCGAACGGCCCATTGTGTCAAACTCGCCCCGTGAGCGCACTTTTGCCCCTGGCCCCCGCGCCGACCCAGGCACCGATTCCCGCGGGGACGCGAGTGGCGCTGGACGAACACGCGACGTTCCTGGACCGGGACCTGCTGAGCGGCGGATCGCCCTGGCGGCTGCTGCGCCTGCCCGGGGGGTCGCGGGTCGTCGCCGAGCGATGGCGTGGTGCCGGTGAGGTCGGCGTCGGCGAGGAGCGGTTCGCGCGCACGCTCGTGCAACAGGGACTACTGCATCCCGTCGTGTCCCCTCGAGCCGACGTCGAACTCGTCGACGTCGTGATCCCGGTGCGCGACGACGCGTCCGGGCTGACCAGCCTGCTCGCCGGCTTCTCGGGATGGCACGTCACGGTTGTCGACGACGGTTCGGTCGACGCCGGGCCCGTCGAGGAGTGCGTCCGCCGATTCGGGGCCGCACTGGTGCGACTGCACGAGAACCGGGGCCCGGCAGCGGCCCGCAACGCCGGCGCGCTCGCGACGACCCGCCCGCTGCTGTGGTTCCTCGACGTCGACGTGAGCCTCGACGACCCCCACGACGTGCTCGGCCGCCTCCAACCCCACTTCGCCGACCCGCTGCTGGGCGCCATTGCCCCACGCGTGCGCGGCGGGGGCGGCCCGGCGGTGCGGGACCGGTTCGAGTTGGGTTTCAGCCCCCTGGACATGGGAGGGAGTAGCGGCCTCGTCGTCGCCGGAGGTCCGATCGCCTACGTGCCGAGCGCCTGCCTGCTCGTGCGACGCGACGCCTTCGGCGAGGGGTTCGACGAATCACTGCGAACCGGCGAGGACGTCGACCTAGTGTGGCGCCTCCACGACCGGGGATGGCTCGTGCGCTACGTCGCCGACGCGGTCGTCGCGCACCGCGCCCGGGCCACGTGGCCGCGCTGGTGGAGCCAGCGGGTGGGCTACGGCGCCTCGACCGCCGAGCTCGCGCAACGTCACGGCGAGCGCATGGCGCCACTGCGAGTCGACGCGTGGACGTTGGCCGCCTGGTCTTCGGTGCTCTGGGGCAAGCCGGTGGTCGGGGCCCGCGTCGCCCGAGCGGCCCACGAGCGCCTGCGCGCGCGCCTCGCATCGACGACCGACGAACCGGGCAGGGTCGCTGGGGCGCTCGTCGCTCGCGGCATGATCGGCGCCGGAGGGCCGCTGGCTCGCGCCGTCGTGCGAACCTACGCCATTCCGCTGCTCGTGGCCGCCCTGCACCCGAGGATGCGCCGACGGACGCTCGCCCTCTTCGCCGTGGGCACCGCGTGGCGCTGGCGCTCGACGCGCGTGCGGATCACGGACATCCCCCTCGCCGTGGGCGACGACCTCGCCTACGGCGTCGGCGTCTTGCGGGGCGCGTGGCGCTTTAGGACACTCGGCGCCCTGACGCCGCACGTCACGAAGTCGACGTTGGGCCTGCGAGAGGTCCTCGGACTGAAGCCCCGACGGGATCGACGGGACCCCTAGAAGCGAACGACGCCGCGAACGTTCTTGCCGGCGTTGAGGTCGTCGTAGCCCTTCTGGACCTCGTCGAGCGAGTACTCCTGGGTGACCAGCTCGTCGATGTACAGCTTCCCGTCGCCGTAGAGCTGCAAGAGACGCGGGATCTGGACCCGGGGGCTGACCGAGCCGAAGACCGTGCCACGCAGATCGATGTTGTAGAAGGTGAAGACCCCGAGATTCAGGTCGATGGCCTTCAGGTCGCGCTGGGACACCGAGACCGTAACGATGGCGCCGCCCTTGCCGGTGATTTCCAGGGCCTGCTGGATGATCTCGCCGTTCAGCACGCCGACCGTGATGATGACCACGTCGCAGTTCCGTCCCAGGGTGACGTCGGGCAGGATGTTGAACGCGGCGTCGAGCGTCGTCGCGCAGCCGTGGGTGGCACCAATCTTCATCGCCCGGTCGACTTTGGACTGGTCGGTGTCGATGGCGATCACCGCGCGCGCGCCGGCGTGCACCGCACCCTGGATCGCGCCCGAGCCGACGCCGCCACATCCAATGACCGCGACCGTGTCGCCGGGCTTCACGCCACCACGATTGACCGCCGCGCCGAAGCCCGTCGAGATGCCGCACGAGATGAGCGACGCCGCGCGCATGTCGTGCCAGGGGTCGATGCGGATGAAGGACGCCTCGTGGGCGACCACGCGCTCGGCGAACGTGCCCAGCTGGCACATGCGGTTGAGGTCGACACCGTTCCAGTGGTAGTGCCACGCCCCGTCCGAGATCGAAGGACCGGCGACCATGCCGGCGCCCAGGTCGCAGAGGAACTGACGGCCCGAGGCGCAGTAGTAACAGCGACCGCAGGAGGGAATGAACGAAGCGACGACGTGGTCGCCGGGCTGCATTGAGGTGACGTTCGCCCCGACCTCTTCGACGATGCCCGATCCCTCGTGTCCTCCGACCGCGGGGAACATCGTGTCGCGCCCGGTCAGCAGGGTGAGCATCTCGGGCGGCAGGGACATGTCGCCCGTGCGCAGGTGCTCGTCCGAGTGGCACAGGCCCGCGAAGGACATCTTCACCTTCACCTCGTTGGGCTTCAGGTCATCGATGTCGATTTCCTCGGTGTGGAACGG
>JAYSQJ010000232.1:0-1521 GCA_043721635.1 Acidimicrobiales bacterium
AGGGCCACGGCACCGTCGCGAGGCTGAGGAGTACGACGCCGAGCGCCCGCCACCAGGTCGAAAATCGGTGGAACATGCTTTCACAGGCTACCTTCGTGCGGCCCTCAAGTCGGACGCCAACTACCCTCATTCGCAGTGACTTCATTCGATCTGGTCCTCGACCGCCTCAACGAACTCGCGAAATCCTCGAGTCCGCTGGCCCGCGCTTTCGACGACGCGGGCTTCTCGCTCTACGCCGTTGGGGGCTCGGTGCGCGACGCCATCCTGGGCGAACCCATCCGCGAAGACTACGAGATTGACTTCACGACGAACGCCCGTCCGGACGACATCACGCGCCTCATGAAGCCCCTGTGCACGGCGCTCTGGGAGCAGGGGCGCGCCTTCGGCACGATCGGGGGAACACTTCGCGAAAGTGGGATCAAGGCCGAGGTCACCACGTTCCGGTCCGAGGCGTACGTCGACCACTCGCGAAAGCCCTCGGTCGAGTGGGGCGACTCGCTGGAGGCCGACCTCAGCCGCCGTGACTTCACCATCAATGCCCTGGCCCTTGACGTGGTGGCCCTCGACGCTGGGACGCCCGGCGTGCAGACGCTGTTTGACTTCCACAATGGCTTCAACGACCTCCACGACCGGATGCTGCGAACGCCAATCGATCCCGAGATTCTCTTCAGCGACGACCCACTGCGCATGATGCGAGCCGCGCGATTCGCGGCGCGCCTTGGCATGGCGATCGATCCGGCGATCGAGGTTGCGGCGACGAGGATGGCCGAAAGACTGGAGAAGGTGTCGGCGGAGCGCATCCGCGGCGAGCTCGACCTCCTGATGGTCACCAATCGTCCTTCGATCGGTCTCGACTTCATTGTTCGCACGGGCTTGGCCGGCCACTTCTTCCCCGAGCTTCCGAAGCTGCAACTCGAACAGGACCCGATCCACCAGCACAAGGACGTGTTGAGGCACACCTGGGCCGTGGTGGACAAGACGTCACCGGAGTTGGCGCTGCGCCTCGCCGCCCTCTTCCACGACATCGGCAAGCCCAATACCCGAGCCATTAGCGACGAAGGGGTCACGTTTCGGTTCCACGAAGTGGTGGGGGCGAAGATGACGAGGAAACGCATGGTTGCGCTGAAGTACTCCCAGGAGATGATCGACGACGTGAGCATGCTCGTCGAGCTGCACCTGCGCTTTCACACCTACAAAATGGGGTGGAGCGACAAGGCGGTCCGACGGTACGTGCGAGACGCCGGGCACCTGTTGGATGAGCTCAATGAGCTGACCCGGTGCGATTGCACGACTCGTAATGCGCGTAAGGCCGCCGCGCTGGACCAGCGGATGGACGAACTCGAGATTCGAATCGCCGAGCTGCGCGAGCAGGAGGACCTCAACCGACTTCGTCCGGCCCTCGACGGCGTGGCGGTGATGGAGCTACTCGACATCAAACCCAGTGCCGTGGTCGGGCGGGCCCTGGACTTCTTGATGGAGATTCGACTTGACGAGGGCGAGATCTCGTCGCAAGAGGCGGCG
>JAYSQJ010000233.1:0-2545 GCA_043721635.1 Acidimicrobiales bacterium
ACGCATGCTACATCGATTGGATCGACCCCAACGTCCGAGCGTTCATGACCGAGTGGAACTACCTGCACATCGGCAACGACGTGTTGCCCTACCTGCGAGAGCACGGGGTCAGCGAAGCTCAGATCACGACGATGCTGGTCGACAATCCCCGTCGGTACTTCGAAGGGGCCTAGCGCGACCGGCACGGCTCTGTCGACGACGCGCTGGAGCACATCGGCTCAGCCGAGCTACTTCTCCAGACTGACGAACTGCGCGCTGATCCGTCCTTCGAGGTCGTGCGGACCGAATCGTTGTGCGACCGCCTCGGTGGCGACGTCCACGGCCTCGGCGAGGCCGCCGGGACGACGCTGCTCGCTCTCGGACTAAGGAGGCGTCCCGGCGTAAAGTGCCAGCACGACCACTTTCGTTTACGCCTAGGTTTTACGGCTACTCGCCTGGCGGAGGTGATTCGTTGTCGTCGAGTTCGCCTTCACAAACCTCGGATGTCACTCTCGTTTTCGCACCGCGCACCTCGAACTACGTGCGAACGTGTTTGGCTTTTTGGAACCGTCGATTGGTGCCGACGTCTATCAACTCTGTGCAATCTCTCGAAGTAGCCGACTCGACTAGCGAGCCGGCAGCGCCTCTAGGTTCTCAATGACGACCGGCTCGATCTCGTCGGCCGGTTCGAAACGCAGCACCTGAGAGTAGAAGTAGAGCTCCGCCTCGGCGGCGAGCATGATGTTCTTCGCCTGGCGAAAGCCGTGCTGCTCCCCCTCGAACGCAACGTACGCGAAGGGAACACCCCGTAGGCGCAGGGCCTCGGCCATCGCCTCGGCCTGCGCCGGCGGCACCACCTCATCTTCGAGACCTTGGAAGAGGATCACCGGCGTGCGCATCAACTTAGTATGGAAGATTGGCGACCGCGCGCGATACAGGTCCTCGCGCTCGGGATACGGGCCCACTAGTCCGTCGGGGTACCTCGACTCGAACTTGTGCGTGTCGCGAGCCAAGGCGCCGAGGTCACCCACCCCGAAGTAGCTCGCTCCAGCCGCGAAGTCGCGGCGAAATGTCAACGCGCATAGTGTCGTGTAGCCACCGGCACTACCCCCGTGGATCAGCAAGGCCTTCTCGTCGGCGCGACCGCTCGAGGCGAGGAACTTGGCTGCGTTGACGCAGTCGTCGAGGTCCACCACGCCCCAGTTGCCCTTCAGTCGTTCGCGGTAGGCGCGTCCGTAGCCGGTGGAGCCGCCGTAGTTGACGTCGACGACGGCGAAGCCTCGACTCGTCCAGTACTGGACCTCGTAGTTGAGGACCGAGACGGCCTGGCTCGTCGGGCCCCCGTGGCTCTCGACGATGAGTGGGGGACGCGAGCCCTCGGGTCCACGAAAGTCCGGGTTGGTCGGTGCGTAGTAGAGGGCGTGCGCTGTCAAGTGACCCTCGGTCGGGAACTCGATTGGCTCGGCCACGGAGAGATACGCGGGATCGATCAAGTCGTTTCGACTGGCCTTCACGACCGAGCTCTGCCCGGTCGAGAGTTCGATCTCCACGATCGAGAGCGCCGTCACCGGCGAACCGGCCACGGCGAGCACGGCGCCGTCTCGCACACTGAGCGAAGCGAGATACGTCCACGAGGTCGCCACCTCCGCAATCGGGCCGCCTCCCGCGGGAATGACCCCGAGGTGTGAGGAACCGTCTTTGCTCCAAGTCGCCACGATCGACCCGTCCTCGCGCACTACGTAGGAGTGTGCGCCAAAGACCCACGCCGGCCCGGCGAACTCCGCGTCGAGGGGCGAAAGGGCCTTCGCTCCCGCGGGCGCGTCGAGGTAGAGGTTCCACCATCCCGAGCGGTCAGAGATGTAGTGCAACATCGCGTCGGCGCCGTAGCGTGGCTGCACGACCGACTCGTGGTCACCCCCACAGACGATGCGCACACTCGCCACGTTATAGGACTCGTCGAGCACCGCCTCGTGCAACCGCGTCCCGTCCCAGGGCATGCACGGGTGGTCCCACGTGATCCACGCCAGTCGTCGACCATCGCCGCTGAGAACCGGTGCCGCGTAGAAGTCGTGGCCCGATGCGAGGATCCGCGGCGACGCTGATCCGTCACTCGCCAGGATGACCAACTCGTTGACGACGTCCGTCTCCTCATGGCGCTCGCGAACACAGATGACGCTCGAACCATCGGGCGTGACTATTGGGTCGGCGTAGCGCCACGCCCGAGGACTCGGCGGCTCGTCGGTGATCGCGCGCGGTGGCGAACCAGGGTCAATTCGGTAGATCCGCTGGTCGGCGAAGTTGGAGAAGAAAACGACACCGTGGTGCGTTACGTAACACAGACCTCCATATTCATGGACGAGCGTGCGGACTGCAAATTCACCCGCCATCGCGTCGATGGTCGTGCCGTCACCACTGCGCCTGACGAGAACGTCCCGTCCCGCCTCGTGCGGACGTCCTTCGACCCAGTAGGTGTCGCTGCCGTCGATCGATGGATTGTCGACGCGTACGACGTTGGCCACCAGAAGTTTGAGGGTGACCGGCGAGCGCCAGGATCCATAGGGGCCGG
>JAYSQJ010000234.1:0-1570 GCA_043721635.1 Acidimicrobiales bacterium
CTGAGCAACGCGAGCGCGTCCAGGACGTCTTCGTCACCGATCGGGTGGTATTCGGCTCGGCCGATCTCGGCGAGATGCGCGTGTTCGGGACCAATTCCCGGGTAGTCGAGGCCGGCCGAAATCGAGTGGGCCTCTTCGATTTGGCCGAACTCATCCTGGATCAGCAGTGACTGCATGCCGTGCAGGACTCCCGGTGAGCCACTGGCGACGGCCGCTCCGCCCGCGGCTTCGATGCCCACCAGTCGGGCCGAGGTGTTGGCGAAGCCCGCGAAGATGCCCGCGGCGTTCGAACCCCCGCCGACGCAGGCCACCACCACGTCGGGCGTGTCCACACCCATGTCCTTCATCTGGCCCCGGGCCTCGCGGCCGATGATGCTCTGGAACTCGCGCACCATCCACGGGAAGGGGTGCGGGCCCATGACCGAGCCGAGGCAGTAGTGCGTGTCGTCGACGCACGCGACCCACTCGCGCATCGCTTCGTTCACCGCGTCCTTGAGGGTCCGGCTCCCGGCGGTGACCGGCACGACGGTCGCGCCGAGCAGCTCCATTCGGAACACGTTGAGGGCCTGGCGCACGGTGTCGACTTCGCCCATGTAGACCGTGCACTCGAGGCCGAGGCGAGCGGCCGCGGTCGCGGTGGCGACGCCGTGCTGGCCGGCGCCGGTCTCGGCGATCACCCGGTGCTTGCCCATGCGCTGGGTCAAGAGCGTCTGTCCGATGACGTTGTTGATCTTGTGGGACCCCGTGTGCGCGAGGTCTTCGCGCTTGGCGTAGAGGCGAATATCGAGCTTTTCTGAGAGCCGTTCAAGGTGGGTCACCGGCGTCGGTCGTCCCGCGAACTCGCGCAGCACTCGTTGGTACTCGTCCACGAAGGTGGCGTCGTGCCAGGCTTCGACGAAGGCGCTCTCCAGTTCCAGGCAGGCCGGCACCAGGGCCTCGGGGACGAAGCGGCCTCCGAAGTTCCCGAAGCGACCCCGCGAGTCGGGCGACGACATGAAGTCCTGCGGTGCGCTCACTTCTGTGATCTCTCTTCCAGCGCCCGGCGCGCGTTCTCGACGAATTGCCTCACCAGCGTATGGTCCTTCACGCCGGGAGTCGATTCGACGCCACTGGCGACGTCGACGCCCCAGGCGCCGGTGCGCCGCACCGTGTCGGCCACGTTCGCCGGCGCCAGTCCCCCGGCGGCGATCACGCGAACTCGGAAGTGCCGCTCGACGAGTCGGTCCCATGAGTGGGTCCGACCACTACCGGGCGTCGGACCTTCGATCAGGACTGCGTCGACTAACGCGTCGTCGAAGTCGAGGAACTCGTCGCTGTCGATCGCGAGGGCCTTGACGACCAGTCGAGCGTCCGAGCGAAGTCCCTCGAGCAGCGCTTCGCTCAGTGGTCCGTGGACCTGGACGACGTCGACGTCCAGGGCGTTTGCCGCACCGAGAATGAAGTCGTCTTCGCGACCACGAAAAACCGCCGAGACAAGGACTCGACCACGGGCCGCGTCAGCCAGGACCCTCGCTACCTCGAGCGACACCTCGCGCGGCGACTGGGCCAGGATCAGTCCCAACCCGTCGGC
>JAYSQJ010000235.1:0-5227 GCA_043721635.1 Acidimicrobiales bacterium
TGGGCAACTGCTTGGACCGAGCCAGCGCCGCGGCGATTGCGCTGGCGAGCTGCTCGCCGCGTCGTGAATGGGAACGGTAGCTGGCCCAGTAGTGCAAATGGACACCGTCGACCTGCTTGAGGGTCTGCACGGAGATGACGGCCGCCGCCCCGCTCGCATTGGCGAAGGCGGCGACTTCGTCTGTGCTTGAATCACTCAGCAGCGTGACGCGCATTGTATCGAGGGCGTCACGTGCGAGAAGTGCCGCGAGGGGACTCTCGCCGCACACGACCACCGGGCCGGTCGGCTCGTCGTCGAAGCCGGCCACGTCACGGGCCTCGGTCACGAGGCGGCGTGACGCGCCATTGGACGTCACGCGATGCAGTTCAACCAGCGCCTCTCGAGTCAGCGTGCCGCTGGGCTCGATCGCGCAGTTGCGCTGGAAGTCAATGAGGGCGTCTTCCAGCAGGCGTCCGAAGATCCCGTCGATCCTGCCGGGGTTGAATCCGAGTTGCGCGAGACGCACCTGCAGCTCGGCGACGTCGTCGCCGCGCAGATTCGGATAGTCGAGGTAGAGGAGTCGCTGGCCGAGGCGCCAACCGGCCTCGATCAGTCGCGTCCAGGTCGTAACGTCGGCCTCCCCAGTGATTGGCAGGCCTCTCGACCGCTGGAACGCCTCGACGACCGCGACCGTCCCGTCACCGAAGGCGTCAGTGGCGTCGCCCGTCGATAAGAGGTCGAGCGACGCGAGGAGCTCGTGCAGTTCGCGAACTCGCGGACCAGTGGCGCCGAGGCGGAGCGATTCGAAAGTCAGAGTCGGCGCTACAGGTTCGCGGAAATCTCTTGAAGCAGGACCCCCTTGGGCTTGGCGCCCACGAGGCGGGCCACGACTTCGCCGTCCTTAAACAACAAGAGCGTCGGAATACTCATCACCGAGAACTTGGTGGCGGTGGCGACGTTAGCGTCGACGTCGAGCTTGCCGATCGTGAATTTCTCGGACTGCTCGGTGGCGAACTCCTCGAGGATTGGGGCGATCATCTTGCACGGGCCGCACCATTCGGCCCAGAAGTCGACGAGTATCGGCTTATCGGAAGAGCCAATCACCTCGTCGAACGTGGCGTCGGTCAGTGTCGTGATCTGTTCGCTCATGGCAACCTCCAAATATGACGACTCAGCGTGCGTCGCACCGACCACCTTAGCGACCGAGGCGTCTTTCAATGCCCCTGTGATTCGAGCCATCGCTCGGCGTCGATGGCGGCAACGCAACCAGATCCCGCTGCCGTGATGGCTTGGCGGTAGACGTGGTCCTGCACGTCACCGGCCGCGAAGAGGCCCTCGATGTTCGTGAACGACCCGAGGCCGGTGCGCACGTAGCCGTTCTCCTCGAGGTCGACCTGACCGGCCACCAACGTGGTGTTGGGGACATGGCCGATGGCGACGAAGACGCCGGTTACGTCGAGCACCCGCTCGTCGCCGCTCAACGAGTCGCGCACGCGTAGGCCCGACACCTTGTCTTCGCCCAGGACTTCGGTGACCTGGGTGTTCCACGCGAATCGGATCTTCTCGTTGGCGAAGGCGCGTTCCTGCATGATCTTCGAGGCACGCAGCGCGTCACGACGGTGTACGACGGTGACGCTCGAGGCGAAGCGCGTGAGGAACGTGGCTTCCTCGATCGCCGAATCGCCGCCGCCGATCACCGCGATGTCCTGTCCGCGGAAGAAGAAGCCGTCGCACGTCGCGCACGTCGAGAGGCCGTGGCTCAGCAAGCGCTCCTCGCCGGGGACGTTCATCATCAGCGAGCGGGCCCCCGAGGCCAGGATCACCGCGTCAGCCGTGATGCTCGGCTCGTCGTCGTCGGTGAGCCACGCGCGGAACGGGCGGCTGGAGGCGTCGAGGCGCTGCACCTTCGTAGTACGCAGGTCGGCACCGAAGCGCGCGGCCTGGGTGCGCATGTTGGCCATGAGCTCGGGGCCAGTGAGGCCCTCGGGGAAGCCGGGAAAGTTCTCGATGTCGGTGGTGAGCATGAGCTGTCCGCCGGGCTGGTCGGAGTTGGACGACGGCTCGCCCTCGATGACGATGGGGCTCAACTGGGCGCGAGCGCTATAGATGGCCGCGGTGAGACCAGCGGGTCCCGAGCCAATGACGAGAACCCGGGTGTGCTCGGTCATTACTTCCTTACATTGACGGGGCGACGCCGTCGCCAGATGATTAGGCCCGTGACCAGCGAGATGGCCCCGATCACGAGGTAACTCAGCCACTCGTGGCCGGCGAAGAGATAGACGTTCAGGAGCCGTACGAGGCCGATGACGAATGCTCCGAACAGCACGATCGCCGCGAGCAAGACAATGAATCCGTAGGCGACAAAGCGACCCGCCAGCAGGATCGGCCGTAGCAGCTTGTCGTGGACGAGGTCGAGGACGCTATCGAACTTGTGCAGGGCCTTGTCGACAAAGTCGGAATCGCGGTTCTGGTTCGCTTCGCTCACACCAAGAACTTAGCGGCGCTGGTCGGGACTAGGCCTCGATCCAACAGAGGCCGATGATCCCCGGCCCTCCGTGGGTCCCGACCACAGGCCCCATGTCGGTGACGATGAGCGGGAACTCGGTGGGGATATCCGCGACGAGCGCCTCGAGCGCCGGCACCTCGTTCGACGCCCCGTGCACGAGGGCGAGACGGCGCAGCGGTTGGTGGCTCTTGGCGACCGCGACAATCGCCACGAGCGCTCTGGCCCGGGTGCGCTGGCGTCCGGCCTCGGCGACGACGCCGTCCTTCAGCTCGAGCAAGGGCTTTATCGCGAGCACCTGGCCGAGGAGGGCCCTCGCCCCGCCCACGCGTCCTCCCTTGATGAGGTGTTCGAGGGTGTCGAGCATGGCGACGACTCCAACTTTGTTCACGAGTGACTCGGCGTGCTCGACCAGCAGATCGAGGCTCACCCGCGTGGCGGCGACCTCGGCCACGTCGATCACCAAGAGTCCCTGGGCCATCGAGACGGCCTTCGTGTCGACGACACGCACGTCGATGGAGCCGGCGACCGCCTCGCACGCGATCACGGCAGATTGGTGGGTCGCGGAGAGTAGCGAGGTGAGCGTCAGCACGATGACGCCATCGCAGCCGTCGGACTTGGCTCGTTCGTAGGCCGCCTGGAAGGCACCCGGCGACGGCGCGGCGGTCTCGGGGAGGGTCTTGGAGGCCTTGCACTTGGCCCAGAACTCCGCAGGCGAAAGGTCGACGCGGTCGATGAACTCGTCGTCGCCGAAGCGGATGCTCAGCGAGACGATGTCGATGTCGAGGCGGCGAGCGATCTCCTCGGGGATGTCGCACGCACTGTCGGTGATAACGCGGATTCGAGCCATGGCCCCCCTCTAGAACTGCTTAAGCCTTACATCTTTTGGGGGAGTGCGCGCAATCCTTCGCTGTTGCACCAGCACTGCGGCGCCGTAGGTCACGACTCCGAGCACGACCGCCAGGAAGAATCGCACGACGAGGAGCGTCCCGCGACTCCAGGACGGACCGGCGTAGGCGAGGGCCATGACGACCGTCGCCAGCAACGAGGCCCAGAGGCTCCTTCGTACGTGCAGCGACCAGACCACCGACGCGATGTTCACCTGATGGCGTGCGAGCGCGACCAGCGCCATGACCGCGGCCGCGCTGTAGGCGATCGACACGCTGGCCGTGAGGCCGCCGAGGGAGTGGCGGCCGAGGACGAAGCAGAGCACGATCGTCAGGGCGTTCTGCAGTGCGTAGAGGTAGAAGACCTCGCGGGCCCGCTGCATCGCTTGGAGCCCCCGCACGCCGAGCTGAAAGACGGTGAAGCCGGGCAGGCCGGCGGCCAGCACTGCGAGTACCGTGCCGGCGGAGATCTTGTACGTGGCGTTCACGTGGTTCAACAGGATCGCGACGATCGGCTGGGCGAGGATCACCAGGACGAGCGTGCACGGGATGATGATGACGAGGGACTGACGTAGCCCGAATCGCAGCCGCTCGCTCAGTCCCTCGTAGTCCTGGGCGGTGGCCATGCCCGCGAGTTGCGGGGTCAGCGCCGCCAGCACCGAGACCACCACGACGGCGTACGGCATCTGCATGAACGACCAGCCGTAGGTATAGGCGCTGACCGGTCCGTTGCCGCCGATACCAAAGGCGAAGGCGAGCACGACGTAGAGCGACAGTTGGTTCGCGAGCACCACCAACAGCGTCCAGCTGCCGAGGCGGCTGACGGCACGCACGGCTGGGTCCCTCAGGTTGAGACGGAACGAAAGGCGCCACAGATCGCTACGGGCGAGGGACGGGAGCAGGCAGGCGAACTGGACCGCGACGCCGAGGGTGGTGCCAAGTCCCAGCCAGAGCAGGTCGTGCGAGCCGTTCAGCGAGTGGAGGGTCGGCGTGGGGTCCACCAGGTGGAACCAGATGAGCACCCCGATGCAGACGAAGTTGTTGGCGACTGGCACCCACGATCCGATCCCGAACCGACTCCGGATGTTGAGCAGCGCGGTCGCGATGCCGATAACGCCGTAGAAGAAGATCTGGGGCACGAACCAGCGCAGCAGTTGGGTGGCGACGGCCCGCTGCTCGGCGAGCGTGGTTGCCGACTGGGCCGCACTGGCGTGACGCATGACGGTGAATCCGTCGATGATCCAGGGAGCGCAGAGCCACGCCACGAGCGAGGTGATGACGAGCACGAGCAATGAACCAGTCACCACACTCGAGATCGACCTCCACGCCCGTCGCTCCCCGTCGAGGGCCAATCGCTCGACGAACACGGGGATGAAGGTCGCGCCGGCGACTCCTCCGAGGACGAGGTCGAACAACATGTTGGGCACGGTGTTGGCGAGGTTAAAGGCGTCGGCGATCGGTGTGAAGCCGAGCACCCAAGCGAGCACGAGCACCCGCAACAGTCCAGTGAGTCGGGAGGCGAGCGTGCCGCTCGCCATGGAGAGGACGCGAGAACCGTGAGTCGACGACGGATTCATCGGGCGTGGCGGCCTTTCGGCTTGCGCCGGTACGTGCGGAGCCACCAGTAGGCCAGGACCAGGAGCGACGCAATGGTCAAGAAGTAGCCGACGATCGAAGTTCCGGCGATGCGGACCTGGATCGCCGCGCGTGCGAGCACGGTCTGGTTGTCCGGGGTCGTGACCACCACCTGCAGGGTCAGACTGCTGGCGAGGTGCTTGGCCGTGGGGATACGTACGGACTTGGTCGGCGAGTCCATGACGACAACAACGCTCTTGCCCTTGGGGAACGAGAGGCGGTC
>JAYSQJ010000236.1:0-13008 GCA_043721635.1 Acidimicrobiales bacterium
TTGCTCCAGTTGGCCCTCGCGGGCGCACTGGCGGTCACGGTGCACCACGTCGACCATCACGTCCGGCCGACCAGCACCGATGACGCGCACTTCGTGGCCGCCGTCTGCGAGGGTCTCGGCGTCCCCTTCGTGCTCCACGAAGTGCGGATCGCGGCGGGGGGGAACTTCGAGTCGCGCGCCCGATCGGCCCGGCGCGGCGCCATGCCGGCGTCCGTGATGACGGGCCACACCATGGACGACCTCGTCGAGACGCTGCTCTTGAACATGTTGCGCGGCGCCGGACTCGACGGCCTGTCGCCGATGGTCGGGGACCCGACCAAGCCCCTGCGCGACGTACGTCGCGGCGTCCTGCACGACTACGTCCACTCGTCGTCGCTGCGGCCCCGCGTCGACGAGACCAACGAGAGCCCGGCCTTTCGCCGCAATCGGGTGCGCCACGAGCTGCTACCGGTGATGCGCAATGTCGCCGAACGCGACGTCGTGCCCCTGCTCGCGCGCCAGGCCGCCCTCATGCACGAGGAGCGGGTCTGGCTGGACCAGCTCAGCCTCGACGACGTCGCGGTCGTACTGGCCAAGGCCGACTGCCGAGAGCTCCGACGATGGCCGACGGCCCGGCTGCGCCGTTGGCTGCGCGTCGAACTTCGAACACCCGACCAGGGCGACGGCGACCATCCGCCCTCGGCCGACGAGGTCGAGCGCGCGATCTCGGTCGTGCGCGGCGAGGCGGTCGCCACCGAGCTCAGCGGGGGGCGACGGCTGGCGCGGCGCGGCCAACGCTTGACGCTGACGAAGGCTCGGCCACTACGCTGAGCAGGCATGGGTAGCCACTCCGCCAACGATTTCACCGCCACGTGGGCGCAGCACGACCTGGGTGAGGTGGTGGTGTCGGCCAAGGAAGTCCACGACCGGGTGCTGGAACTCGGTCGCCAGATCACCCAGGACTACGCCGAGAGCCCCCCGCTGCTGGTGTGCGTCTTGAAAGGTGCCATCAACTTCATGTCGGACCTCATGCGCGCGATCGAGCTGCCGGTCGAGGTCGACTTCATGGCCGTCTCGTCCTACGGCGCGGCCACCAAGACGAGCGGGGTGGTGCGGATCGTGAAGGACCTGGACGTGGACCTCGTCGGACGCGACGTGTTGATCGTCGAGGACGTCGTCGACTCGGGACTCACCCTCAACTACCTACGCCACTACCTGGGGGCGCGCAGCCCCCAGAGCCTCGAGGTCTGCGCTCTCTTACTGAAGGAGGGCGAGCAGCGAGTGGAGCAGTCACTGCGCTACGTCGGGTTCACCATCCCCTCGGACTTCGTCGTCGGCTACGGCCTCGACGTGAACGAGCGCTACCGAAACCTCGACGCGATCTACACCTTCACCGGCCAGGCCTAGCCGTGGTCGACCACGAGCGGGTTCGGGGACTGGTCCGCGAGCTCCTCGAGGCGATTGGCGAGGACCCCGATCGCGAGGGCCTTCGCGAGACGCCCCGGCGCGTGGCCGACATGTACGTCGAGCTCTTCGAGGGCTTGGAGGTCGACCCCGGCGAGCACCTGCGCGTCGCCTTCGAGGCTGGCCACGACGAGATGGTGATGGTGCGCGACATCCCCTTCACCTCGCTCTGCGAGCACCACCTCCTGCCGTTCATGGGACTGGCCCACGTGGCGTACCTGCCGGGACCCGACGGACGCATCACCGGTCTGTCGAAGATGGCGCGCCTCGTCGAAGGGTTCGCTCGTCGCCTCCAGGTCCAAGAGCGCATGACGACCGACATCGTCGAGGCGATGGAGCGCGAGCTCGTCCCGAAGGGCTCGATCGTCGTCATCGAGGCCGAGCACTTCTGCATGTCGATGCGCGGAGTGCGCAAGTCCGGCGCGTCAACGGTCACTTCCGCCGTGCGGGGGGTCTTTCGCGACGACGCGTCCTACCGGGCCGAGGCGCTGCAGTACATCCACCAACGAAGGTCTTCGTGGCGCTGAGCCCGATGGTCATGGGCATCGTGAACGTGACGCCCGACTCCTTCTACCCGGCCTCCAGAACCGCTTCCGCCGACGAGGCCATCGCGCGCGGCCGGGCGCTCTTCGATCTCGGCTGTGACGTCGTCGACGTGGGCGGCGAGTCGACCCGACCGGGTGCGACGCCCGTGGCGGCCGACGAAGAGGCCTCGCGCGTCGTGCCGGTCGTCGAGGCCCTGGCCCGCGTGGGGACCGTGTCGATCGACACGCTGAAGGAGTCGGTCGCGCGCTCGGCGATCGAGGCCGGCGCGACGATCCTCAACGACGTGTCGGGCGAACTCGTCGAGCTGGCGGGCGAGCTCGGGGTCGGCTACGTCGCGATGCACCGACGGGGCGACTCGACGGTCATGCAGGACCACCCCACCTACGACGACGTCGTCGGCGAGGTCGAGGAGTACCTGCGAGGGCTCGCGGTGCGGTCCCGCGCGGCCCACGTGAGGCGACTGTGGATCGACCCGGGCATTGGATTCGGCAAGACGGTCGAGCACAACCTCGAGTTGCTCGCCCACGTCGGGAGGTTCGTCGAGCTGGCCGAGGAGTTCGACGCTGGCGTGCTGATCGGCACGAGCCGCAAGGGCTTCCTCGAGCACCTCGGCGCGGCGCGGCTCGAGGTGGAGCAGCGTTTGGAAGGTTCGGTCGCCTCCGAGGCGTGGGTGCTCTTGCAAGGTGTCAGTATGGTTCGTGTACACGACGCTGCGGCCGCCGTTCAGCTACGTGAGCTGCTCATCCGTCGCGTCGAGGAGGTAGTCGCGTGAGGGGCAAGTGGGCAGCGGGCATCGAGCCGCGGAGCTTCACCTGGGTCTACAAGGGGATCCTGGCGGTCTCCGAGCGGCCCGGCGGCTCCACGACCGTGCATCGCCGCGTACGTCGCGACGAGGAGCTGCTCTGGCTGAAGCACCAGGGCTTCGGTCGGGTCATCTCGATCCTGCCCGTCATGCAGAACCTGAGCGCCTACTTCGAGCACGGCCTCACCGCCAGCCACTACGCCCTGCGCGGCGGACCCCAGCAGCGCGAGGTGCTCGAGGCTTGCTACCTCGACTTGGCCAACTCCATGACGCACAAGACCGTTGTCCTGCTGCACAGTGACGAGGTCTCGGACCGCCTACTCGGGGTCATCGCCGGCTACCTCGTGTGGTCCAACCGGGTTCCCACCGTGCCGACCGCGATCGCGCTCGTCGAGCGCCTCTTCAAGCGCTCCATCGGGCCCGACGGTCGGGGAGTCCTGTTCGACCTGCCCGAGGTGAGCGCGACGTGAACGACGTCATTGAACTGCGCGAACTTCGCTGCTCGGCGATCGTCGGCGTGCTCGCCGAAGAGCGGGTCCGAGCCCAACCGTTGGTCTTCGACGTCGACCTCGTTCGGCCCTTCGAGGAGGCGGCCATCAACGACGACATCGACGAGACGACCAACTACGCCGACGTGCTGACCCTGACCGGTCGGGTGACCACCGAGGGTCGGTTCCTCCTGCTCGAGACCCTGGCCTACCGGGTCGCCAACGAGATCCTCGCCTTCGACACCGAGATCGAGTCGGTGACCGTAGCCGTGCGCAAGGTCCGTCCCCCGGTCGTGCAGGACGTCGCCTCGGTCGGCGTCAGGTGCACCGTCCACCGCTCGTAGTGCGGGCGTTCCTCTCACTCGGCTCGAACGTCACAAACCGCGCCGAGCACCTCGCGCGGGGCGTCGCCGCCGTGGCCGGCGACGATGCCTGGCGTCTGTCACTCGTCTACCAGACCGAGCCGGTGGGGGGCGTGGCCCAGGACGACTTCTGGAATCTGGTGCTCGAGCTCTCGACCGAGGCCTCGCCCCGCGAGCTGCTCGGTCGGGCCCGGCGGGCCGAAGCGGCCGAGGGCCGCACCCGCGAGGTCCGATGGGGGCCGCGGACCCTCGACGTCGACGTCCTGTTGGTCGGCGACCAGACGAGCGAGGATCCCGAGATCCTGGTGCCCCATCCGCGTCTCTGGGAACGGTCGTTCGTGATGGTGCCCCTGGCGGAGTTGGCGCCCGAACTGGTCAGCGAAGCCCAGTTGGCCGGTGGCGTCGGACGGGTCGTCGCACTCGGTACACTCGAGTCGTTGCGCTAACACCGAACGGCACCCGCGAGGGGCTGGAACGGATCGGAGCAGGTATGAACATCGACATCGTCGGCGCCGGCCGAGCCGGCACGTCCTTCGCTCTCGCGCTTCGCCGAGCCGGCCACGACGTCACGGTCCTGCACCACGACGAGCTCGACGAGCTCGGCTCGCCCGACGTCATTGTGCTGTGCGTCCCCGACGACGAGATCGCCACGGTCGCCGCGCAGATCGCGCCCAGTGACCGCTACCTCGTCGCCCACGTCGCGGGATCGCGCAACCTCGACGTGCTCGAGACCCACCGCCGCGTCGCTTCGATGCACCCCCTGATGGCGCTGCCGACCGGCGAGCTCGGGGCCGACCGGCTGGTCGGCGCGACCTACTGCGTGGCCGGCGACGAGTTGATCGTGACGGTCGTGGCGTCGCTGCGGGGACGGGTCATCACGTTGCGCGACGACCAGCGCACGGGCTACCACGCGACGGCCGTGGTCGCCTCGAACCACCTCGTCGCGCTGATGGGCCAGGTCGAGCGCCTCGCCGCGTCGGTGGGCCTCACCCTCGACGACTTCTTGCCGCTCGTCGTGCAGTCGCTGCGCGACGTGGCCGACATGGGACCGGGCGCGGCCCTGACCGGCCCGGCCTCGCGCGGCGACATGGCGACGATCGACGCCCACCTCGCGGCGATCCCGGAGTCCGAGCGCTCGGCGTACGTCGCGATGGCCAACGTCGCGTTCGAACTCGCCGAGCACCAGCGCTCCCAGACGCCCGCCTGACGTGCGTCTGATCACCGAGCTGTCCGCGTGGCGGTGCTTCGCCGACGAGCAGCGCGGTCTCGGTCGACGGGTCGGGCTCGTGGCCACCATGGGCGCCCTACACGCGGGGCACGCGTCACTCTTCCAGGCGGCGAAGGACCACGGCGACGTGGTGCTCGCGACGCTGTTCGTCAATCCTCGCCAGTTCCACGACGGCGCCGACCTGGCCGCCTACCCGCGCAACCCGCACGGCGACCTCGAGGCGGCCCGGGCCTCCGGCGTCGACTGCCTCGTGACGCCGACCCTCGAGGAGATGTGGCCGTCCTACCCGGCGCCCACGCCCACGATCGTCTCGGTGCACGGGCTGGCCGAGACCCTCGAGGGAGCCGACCGGCCGGGCCACTTCGATGGCGTGGCGTCGGTCGTGGCGAAGATCCTCGCCGTGACGGGACCGTGCCGGGCCTACTTCGGCGAGAAGGACTTCCAGCAGCTGGCCCTGGTTCGCCAGATGGTCCGCGACCTCGCCTTCGACGCGGAGGTGGTGGGCTGTGCGATCGTGCGCGACGCCGACGGCCTCGCCCTGTCGAGCCGCAACGTCCTGCTGGGCGCCGCCGCGCGCCGGCGGGCCCTCGCGCTGAGCCAGTCGCTGCGCGCGGTCCAGTCGCGACGCGCGTCGGCGAGCGAGCACCGTGCGACGATGGCGCGAATATTGGGCGAGGCCGGCCTCGACGTCGCTTACGCCGAGGTGGTCGACCCGGTCACGTTCGCGCCCTGCGCCGACGGTGACGAGGGCGAGGCGCGGGCGATGGTCGCGGCGCGGATCGACGGCGTGCGCCTGATCGACAACGCGCCGGTGACGTTGATGGGGAGGGAGGGCTGATGCTCCTCGCGATGGACGTAGGCAATACCGAGACCGTGATCGGACTCTTCGGCCCGGACGTGCCGGGCTCGCCGGACGCGATGGGCTTCGCGCGCGCCACCGACGAGCACGGCCTGGCCTTCCATTGGCGCATCTCGACGGTGACCGACCGGACGCCCGACGAGCACGCGATGGTGCTGACCCAGCTGCTCGACCTGGAGGGGATCGACCTACGAACGGCCGTCAGCGCCATCGCGATCTCCTCGTCGGCCCCGATGGTGACGACGCAACTGCGCCGGATGGCGAACCGCTGGTTCTCGAACCTCGACCTCACGGTCATCGGGCCCGGCACGAAGTCGGGCATGCCGATCCTCTACGACAACCCCCTCGAGGTGGGGGCCGACCGCATCGCCGACGCCGTGGGCGCCTACGACCTCTACCCGGGCGCGTCGATCGTGGTGGACATGGGCACCGCCACCGTCTTCGACGTCGTGAGCGCCAAGGGGGAGTACCTCGGCGGGGCGATCGCCCCGGGCGTCGCGATATCCCTCGAGGCGCTCTACGCCCAGGCCTCGGCGTTACGCTCGGTCGAGTTGGTGCGCCCGCGCTCGGCCATCGGCCGTTCGACCGCCGAGTCGATCCGGTCGGGGGTGCTCTACGGCTTCGCCGCCCAGGTCGACGGCGTCGTGGAGCGCATCATCGACGAGCTCGGTGAGGCGACGGTGATCGCCACCGGGGGGCTCGCCGGGCTCATCGCCCCGCACACCAAGCACGTCCAGCACGTCGAGCCGTGGTTGACCCTCCACGGATTGCGTATCGTACATGGACGGAATCATTCGGGAGACCCTTCGTGACCACGCCCTACCAGTTCGCGCACAACGCCTTCGCTGACGCGCTCCAGACGACGTTCGCCCACCTCACCGAGGGTGAGGAGTCGGGCGTCATGGCGAACGTCGCCGGCCGGGTGATGCTGCTGCGTCGCCAGGGCAAGCTCGCCTTTGCGACGATGCGCGACTCCAGCGGCGAGATCCAGCTCTTCGCGCTGGCCGCGGTCACCGAGGAGTTCGAGGAGTTCGCCAAGCTGCACCTGGGCGATTGGGTCGGCGTGTCGGGCGAGGTCGTGCGCACCAAGCGTGGCGAGCTGTCCGTGAAGGTCACCTCGTGGGTCCGCCTCGCCGAGGCGCTGCACAACTTCGGCGACAAGTGGGCGGGGATCACCGACTACGACCTGCGTTACCGGCACCGCGAGGCCGACCTGTGGGCCAACCCCGTGACCCGGACCTCCCTGTCGCGCCGCAGCGAGGTGGTGCGCTCGGTGCGCGAGCGCTGCTGGGCCGCCGACTTCATCGAGGTCGAGACGCCGATCCTGAACGCGATCGCCTCGGGCTCGGACGCGCGCCCCTTCGCGACGCACCACAACGCCCTCGACAGCGACTTCTACCTGCGGATCGCCCCCGAGCTCTGGTTGAAGCGTCTCGTCGTCGGCGGCTTCGAGCGGGTCTTCGAGCTCGGCCGGGTCTTCCGCAATGAGGGCGTCAGCCCCCGTCACAATCCCGAGTTCACGATGCTCGAGCTCTACGCGGCCTACTGGAACTACTCCGACATGATGGCCTTCACCGAGGAGCTCGTGGCCGGCGTCGCGATGGACGTCCTCGGCACGACCGAGGTCGAGTACCAGGGCCGCCCCTTCTCCTTCGCGACGCCGTGGCCCCGCCGGACCATGGCCGAACTGACCAGCGAGGCGGTGGGCGAGGACGTGTCGGTGCACACCCCACGTGAACGCCTGGCCGCGATGCTGGCCGAGCGTGCCGTCGAGGTGCACCGGGCGTGGGGCCCCGGTCGATGCGTCGCCGAGCTGTTCGAGGCGGCGTGCGAGTCCGAGTTGTGGAACCCGATCTTCGTCACGGACTTCCCCGTCGAGATCTCGCCGCTCGCCCGGCGCCACCAGTCGGACTCCGATCTCACCGAGCGCTTCGAGTCCTACGCCGTCGGGCGCGAGCTCTCGAACGGCTTCAGCGAACTGGTCGACCCCCTCGACCAGCGCGCCCGCTTCGAGGACCAGGCCCGACTGGCCGCCGAGGGCGAGCCCGAGACCATGCACATTGACGAGGACTACATCAAGGCCCTCGAGTGGGGCCTGCCGCCGACCGCCGGACTCGGCGTCGGCATCGATCGCCTGGTCATGCTGATCGCCGACGAGTCGAACATCCGTGAGGTCATCGCCTTCCCGACGCTGAAGCCGATCTCCGACTAGTAGGCGGGCAGGTCCTCGAGCAGCGACTCAATGAGCGAAGAGAAGCCGCGGCGCAACGACTCGCTCGGCACGGACTCGAGCGCGACGTGGGCCCGGACGAGGTAACTCTGCGCGGCCGCGATGGTGCGCTCGATGCCGTCGGTCGCGACCACGAGCTTGCGCGCCCGCTCACGGTCCTCGTCGTCGAGGGAGTGGCCGAGCACGCCGCGCAGCTCCACGCCGATCAGGGGGTCGCGCAGCGCGTACAGCGTCGGCAGGTTGTAGATGCCCTCGGCGAGGTCCTGGCCGGCCGGCTTGCCGAGTTGGTTGTCCGTCGCAATGATGTCCAGGACGTCGTCGCGCAGCTGGTAGATCATCCCGAAGCATCGCCCGAACTCCGTCAGGGCCTCGGTCTCCTCGCTCGCGAGACCGGCGGTGATCGCCCCGACCCGACAGCTCGAGGCCATGAGCGACGCGGTCTTTCCTTCAATGGCCTCGAAGTACTCGGCCTCGGTTCGCTCGACCGAGAAAGCGGTGCGCACCTCGGAGACCTGGCCGCGGGTCAGCCTCGCGAGCGTGCGCGCGAGCAGTCCGGCGACGTTGGTGCCCAGATCGGCCGCGATGGCGGCGGAGCGGGCCATGAGGTAGTCCCCGGCGACGATGGCGATGAGGTTCCCGTACCGGGCGTTCACGCTGTCGACGTTGCGCCGGACCTCGGCCTCGTCCATGACGTCGTCGTGGTAGAGCGACGCGAGGTGCATGAGTTCCAAGGCCACGCCGCCGAGGAGGTCCTCCTGGGAGGCCTCCCGGGCGCCGCCGGTCGCCGAGGCGACGGCGAGCAGCGGTCGCAGCCGCTTGCCGCCGGCGTAGATCAGGTGGGTGGTCACCGAGTCCAGGTAGGGGTCGCCGAAGATCACCGACTCGGCCAGCAGCGTCTCGAGCCTCGCGAGGTCGGCTTCGACCGAAGCCAGCTGCAATCGCTCGTGGGGATTCACAACTTCCACCTTAATTGAGCGTTGTCGGTGGTCCGAGGGGTGGGGCGTATCCGTCGCTATCGACCGTTACACTGCTAAGAGTTGACGCACAAAGGATGAAAATTGTTCGAACGATTCACAGACCGGGCCCGCCGAGTCCTCGTACTCGCGCAGGAGGAGGCACGCGACCTCAACCACGCCTTCATCGGAACCGAGCACATCCTGCTGGGCCTGATCCGCGAGGGTGAGGGGGTCGCCGCCAAGGCCCTCGACGCCCTGGGGGTCACCTTTGACGTCGTGCGTGAGAAGGTCGAGGAGGCGATCGGGGCGAACACCAACCCGTCGCCGGGATCGCCACCATTCACCCCGCGCGCGAAAAAGGTCCTGGAGCTCTCGCTGCGCGAGGCCCTCCAGTTGGGTCACTCCTACATCGGCACCGAGCACATGCTGCTCGGGCTCGTGCGCGAGGGTGACGGCGTCGCCGCCCAGGTCCTCAGCGATCTCGGCGCCGACATGGCGCGCGTGCGCACCCAGGTCATCCAGATGATGTCCGGCCAGGCCGGCAAGGAGACGGGCGCCTCGGGCGGCTCGGCCGGTCAGAAGAGCGACTCCGAGGGGGCCGGCGGCTCGGCCGTCCTCGACCAGTTCGGGCGCAACCTCACGCAGTTCGCTCGCGAGGGCAAGCTCGACCCGCTCGTCGGGCGCGAGAAGGAAGTCGAGCGCGTGATGCAGGTGCTCTCACGTCGCACGAAGAACAACCCGGTCCTCATCGGCGAGCCCGGCGTCGGCAAGACCGCCATCGTCGAGGGACTCGCCCAACTGATCGTCGCTAACCAGGTGCCGGTCACGCTGGCCGACAAGCAGCTCTACACCCTCGACCTCGGCGCGCTCGTCGCCGGCAGCCGCTACCGCGGCGACTTCGAGGAGCGCCTCAAGAAGGTGCTGAAGGAGATCCGCACCCGTGGCGACATCATCTTGTTCATCGACGAGATCCACACGCTCGTGGGTGCCGGGGCCGCCGAAGGCGCCATCGACGCCGCGTCGATCCTGAAGCCGATGCTGGCCCGCGGTGAGCTGCAGACCATCGGCGCCACCACCATCGACGAGTACCGCAAGCACATCGAGAAGGACGCCGCCCTCGAGCGCCGCTTCCAACCGGTCAAGGTCGAGCAGCCGTCGGTCGCCATGACGATCGACATCCTGAAGGGCCTGCGGGAGGTCTACGAGGAGTTCCACGCGGTGAAGATCACCGACCAGGCGCTCATCGCCGCGGCGAACTTGGCCGACCGCTACATCTCGGACCGCTTCTTGCCCGACAAGGCCATCGACCTCATCGACGAGGCCGGCAGCCGCCTGCGCATCCGTCGCATGGACACCCCACCCGCGGCCAAGCGCTACGACGAGGACATCCTGCGCGTGCGCGCCGACAAGGAGTCGGCCATGGAGAGCGGCGCCCTCGAACAGGCTAAGGCCCTCGAGGAGCAGGAGCGCGACCTCGTGTCCAAGAAGGAGGCGCTCGACGCGACCGTGAAGGCCTCGGGCGGCGTCACCTTCGACCTCGTTGACGAGGACACCATCGCCGAGGTGTTGGCCGTGTGGACCGGCATCCCCGTCTACCGCCTGACCGAGGAGGAGACCTCCAAGTTGCTGCGCATGGAGGACGAGCTCCACAAGCGCATCGTTGGCCAGGAGGAGGCCGTCACGTCGCTCAGCCGAGCCATCCGGCGCACCCGCGCGGGCCTCAAGGACCCTAAGCGGCCGGGCGGGTCGTTCATCTTCCTCGGTCCGACCGGCGTCGGCAAGACCGAGCTCGCCAAGACGCTCGCCGAGTTCCTCTTCGACGACGAGGACGCGCTGATCCAGCTCGACATGTCGGAGTACATGGAGAAGCACTCGGTGAGCCGCCTCATCGGCTCGCCGCCCGGCTACGTCGGCTACGACGAGGGTGGGCAATTGACCGAGGCCGTGCGGCGCAAGCCTTTCTCCGTCGTGCTCTTCGACGAGGTCGAGAAGGCCCACCCCGACGTCTTCAACACGCTATTGCAGATCCTCGAGGACGGCCGGCTGACCGACGCGCAGGGCCGCGCGGTCGACTTCAAGAACACGATCCTGATCATGACCTCGAACCTCGGTACGGCCGACCTGCGAAAGGCCGCGATCGGCTTCGGCAAGTCCTCGGACGTCGCGAGCCATGAGCGCATGAAGGAGAAGGTCCACCAGGCCCTGAAGGCCCACTTCCGCCCGGAGTTCCTCAACCGCATTGACGACACCATTGTCTTTCACGAGTTGACCAAGGACGAGGTGATGCTGATCGCCGACATGTTCATCACCCGCCTGCGCGATCAGTTGGCGGTTCAGGGTCTCGGCCTCGAGCTGTCGGCCGCGGCGCAGGGCTTCCTCGCCGACAAGGGCTACGACCCCGAGCTCGGCGCGCGACCACTGCGTCGAGCCGTCCAGCAGTACGTCGAGGACGCCCTCTCGGAGAAGATCCTCTTCAAGGAGTTCCGCGCCGGTCAGACCATCGTGGTCGACACCGCCGAGGGACCCGAGGGGACCATCCTCACCTTCGAAGGAGTCGAGGGTCTGCCACCCTCGGTCGACTTCGAGGACCTGTCGCCCAACGCGTAGGTCACACCCCGTACCTAGCGTCGCGGGGGTGAAGAGCCACTCCATCCACGTCTGTCACGACTGCGGCACGACGTCGCCGCGTTGGGCCGGGCGCTGTCCCGGCTGCGGGGAGTGGAACACCCTCGTTGAGGAGGTCCGCGCGCGGACCCGCGCCGTCGCCCCGCCGACGACCACCTCGCTGTGCGACGTCGGCGAGGGCACCGCCGCGGTTCATTCGACCGGGGTTTCGGAGCTCGACCGGGTACTCGGCGGTGGATTCATCGCCGGGTCGACGACGCTGCTCTACGGTGAGCCGGGCGTCGGCAAGTCGACCCTCGCGCTGATGGCGCTGCGCGCGCTCGCCCTTCGTGGCACGAGCGTCGTGTTGGTGGCGGTCGAGGAGTCGCCGGCCCAGGTGGCCACGCGCGCGAGACGCCTCGGCGACGTCCCGGCGGGACTCGACGTCCTCGAGACACGCGACGTCGACACGGTCGAACGGCTGCTGGTCGAGCGCCGACCGACCTTGTGCGTCGTCGACTCCGTCTCGGCGCTCTGCGACGACGCGCTGGGCGGCGTCGCCGGATCGGTCCCCCAGGTTCGCCACGTCGCCGAGCGGCTGTGCGCGCTCGCCAAGGCGACCGGCACCGCGCTCTTGATCATCGGGCACGTCACCAAGGACGGCGAGCTGGCCGGACCGCGCGCGCTCGAGCACCTCGTCGACACGGTCGTGCGCATCGAGGGGGACCGGCACGGCTCGTTGCGCCTGATCCGCGCGCAGAAGCACCGCTTCGGACCGACCGGCGAGGTCGGCCTCTTCGAGATGGCTCCCGACGGACTGCGCGAACTGCCCGACGCGGCCGTGCTTCGAGGTCCCTGCCTCGACGTACCCGGAGTCGTCTTCACCGTCACCAACGACGGGTCGCGGTCGTTCCTCGTCGAGATGCAGGCCCTCGTGGCCTCGGGGTCGGGCTCGCTGCGCCGAGTCGCCCACCAGGTGTCGGCCCAGCGCCTCGCCCTGATGCTGGCCGTCCTGGAATCACGTTGCCGCGTCGACACGAGCGGTCTCGACGTGTTCGCGGCGACCGCGGGCGGACTGGCGGCGAGCGAGCCGGGCGTCGACGTCGCTTTGGCCCTGGCGGTCGCGTCGGCGACGGTCGGATTCGCCGTGGCGCGCTCCCTCGCCGCCGTCGGAGAGGTCGGTCTGGCCGGCGAGCTGCGCGCGGTCGCCGGCCTCAACCGTCGCGTCCGAGAGGCCCAACGCCTGGGCGCCACCACCGTCATCGTCCCGACCGAGGGCGAACTCGAGCACGTGGCCGGAGTGAACGTGCAGCGCTGCTCGTCACTGGCCCAGGCGATCGCGTTCGCCCGGGCTGACACGTCGTGAGCAAAGTGCGGTAGAATTACTAATCCCCCTATCGCCCCACGGGCGGATTTCCCCTGAGGAGAACCTGGTTCATGACAGTTCGCAAGTACAAAAAGGGCGATCGACTCGTCTACCCCCACCACGG
>JAYSQJ010000237.1:0-4204 GCA_043721635.1 Acidimicrobiales bacterium
ATCACGCCCAAGAGCAGGTACATGCCCTGGGTCGACCACAGGGAGGCTTCGATCACCCCGGCGACTAGGGCGACTGCGCCGAAGAGCACGACGAGCGCCCACCACGCGTTCACCTGGTTGACGAACAGCGAACCGACGGCCACGCCCGTTCCTCCCGCCAGCGCCACGCCCAGCAGGCGCGGGGAGCGGGTCCGCCACCGGTCCGCCCCATCCTGGCTGACGGCCCACAAGGTCCCGAGCGCCACCAGAGTGCCGTAGGCCCGCTGACCGACCACGAGTCCAACGACCAGTGGCGTGGTTAGGCAGATCGCGGCGCGAATCGAGAGTCGTGCGTGGGGCGAGAGCCGGCGAACACTCCACCGGCTTGCCGCTTTTCGATTCTCAGTCACTTCGCATCTGCTTAACCGTCTTCGAGAACCGGTTCACGATGTCGAGACTAATCCGAGCCAACTCTCTTCCCGCCCGCGAAACGACGAGCGACGAGGACTGGCCGCGCTGACCGCGCTCACTGGCTGACGCGTCGGAGCCGACCCGGCGATTCGTGTCCTCTGCGAATCTCGGACGAGCCGAACGCACGACGTAGGTCACGTCGATACCTGTGATACTTAGTTTCGTGGTCGAAAGTGCGCGGACATCGTCGAAGGAGGCGATCCCCGTTGAATCCTGGTCGCCGACACTGCTCACGCGTGACGCGCCCAACACCCTGGCTACGCCAGGTGGTTCTCTGGGCGACCTCGCACAGGGCAAAGTGGTGCTGCGACCAACGCAAGGCAGACCCAACGGGCTGGCGCTGACGCCTCAGCGATCCCCTTGCCGCGATTGGAGGGACCCACCCACGAACATGATCGGCGCACCCCTAAACGTGCGAACTCTGGAGCGGAACCCGTGAGCCCAGTCCTCACGTTCGTCGTCGCGATAGTGGTCACAATGGGGTCCAGCGTCCTTCTCGTCACCCGCATCGAACGAGTGGGCACTCGACTTGGCTTCACCGAAGCCTTGCTGGGCCTGACGACGGCCCTTGCGGCCAATTCCCCCGAGATCACGAGTGCGATAACCGCGCTCGCGCGGGGGCAGCGCGACATCGGTGTGAGCGTGGTGCTCGGCTCCAACGTCTTTAACCTCGCGGCCCTCCTCGGACTCGGGGCCCTGGTGGCCGGTCGAATCGACCTCCACCGACGCGTGATCGTCTTCGTCGGAGGCGTCTCTCTCTGGATCGCCGCGACCGGCCTCGGTGCGGTCACCTCCACCATCTCGCCGATCACCTCACTGGCGATCGTGCTGTTGGTCTTCTTCCCGTACGCAGCCCTGTGCGCCTGGCCCGGCGTGGTACGACGGTTGGGTGTCCCGCCGAGGACGACCAAGTGGATTCAGGGGGCGATCAGTGACGAGGAGTCCGAGCTCGCCGCGGCGATCCATCCCCGGCGAGGCGACTGGCGCGACGCGGTCGTCGCAATCGTCGCCCTTGGTGTGGTGGTCCTGGCGAGCGTGGTGATGGAGCACTCCGCCTCCTCGATGGGCGCGAGCCTGGGCTGGTCCAGCGTGGTCATCGGGGGCGTCGTGCTCGCCGGAGTGACGAGCCTTCCCAACGCGGTGGCGGCGATCTACTTCGCCTCACACGGCCGGGGATCGGTCGTCCTCAGCGAGGCGCTCAACTCCAACAACCTGAACGTGCTGGCCGGCTTCTTGGTGCCGGCGGCCGTACTAGGACTCGGCCATCCAACCTCACCGGACCTGGTGGTGGCCTACTTCTACTCCGGACTTTTGCTAGTGGCGCTGTCGGTGGCCTACGTCGGACGCGGCCTGGGACGCCTCGCCGGTGCAGTGCTCGTCGTCGGCTACGGCGCTTTCGTCATCGCCGTTTCGACCTGAGGGTTTTCGAGGGACCGTGAGGTCGACTCGACGTCGGTACGCCTGTTGGCGCACATCATGGTCAGCGCAACGTGATGAGATGGATGTCCTGGATCCCGTCGGTCTCGCGAAGACGGTCGACGACGACCTGGGGCGTGGGCTGTTGGGTGGAGAGGACCATTAACGCGGTCTTGGTGCGCGGGTCCGGGCCCACCGCCATCGAGGCGATGGAGATGTCGGCCTCGCCCAGCGCGACGCCCACGAGTCCAATCATGCCGGGCCGGTCGTCGTTGTGCACGACCAGCATCGACGCGGCCGGCGGGATTTCGACGCTGTGGCCGTCAACGCCGACGATGCGCGTCTCGAGGCGAGTCCCAATCGTCACCAGCGTCCCCGACACCTCGTGGTCGCCCGAGCGCACCGTGATCTGGTTCACGTACTCCGGCGATTCCAACGTGGAGACCTCGTTGAAGGTGAGGTGGTGGTCGGCGGCGATCTGGGGCGCGTTGACGAAGGAGACGCCGTCGTGACCGGTTGCGGTGAGCAGTCCCTTCAGGGCACAGAGCGTCAGGATCTTCGTGCCCGACCCGGCCAGCTCGCCTAGGTAGATGACCTCGAGGTCGGCCGGCTTGCCGTCGAGGAGCCCTCCGATGAAGCGGCCCAGGGCCTCGGCGAGGCCCATGAATGGTCGCACGGCGTTGGAGACGTCGCCGGCGGCGACGTTGACCGCGAAGGGCACGAAATCGCCGGCCAGTGCGAGCTGCACCTGCTCGGCGATGGTCATCCCAGCCTTGTCCTGGGCCTCGAAAGTCGAGGCCCCGAGGTGCGGGACCACGACGACCGATGAGAGCTCGAAGAGGGGCGACTCGGTCGTCGGCTCTTTCTCGAAGACGTCGAGCGCGGCCCCCTGGACGTGGCCCCGGCGGATCGCGTCGGCGAGGTCGGCCTCGTTGACGATGCCGCCGCGCGCGACGTTGATGATCCGCACCCCCGGCTTGGTCAACTGGAGCGTCCGGGCATTCAGTAGGTTGGTCGTCTCCTGGTTCTTCGGCAGGTGGATCGTGATGAAGTCGCTCTGTCCTAGCAGCGTCTCGAGGTCCATGAGCTCCACGCCCATGTGCTGGGCGCGCTCGGCGGAGATGAAGGGATCGTAGGCGACCAGGCGCATGCCGAAGGCCATCGCGCGCTGCGCCACGAGCGCGCCGATCTTGCCCAGGCCAATCACCCCGAGGGTCTTGGCGTAGAGTTCGACGCCCTCCCACTTGCTGCGCTCCCACTTGCCGGCCTTCAGCGCAGAGTGGGCCTGGGGGATGTTGCGCGCCTGGGCGAGGAGCAGCGCCATCGTCTGCTCGGCCGCCGAGAGGATGTTCGATACCGGGGCGTTGACGACCATGACGCCGAGCTCGGTCGCCTTGGCGACGTCCACGTTGTCGAGACCGATTCCCGCGCGCCCGACGACGACGAGGTCCGTGCCGGCCACGAGGGTGGCCGAGTCGACCGTGGTCGCCGAGCGGATGACCAAGGCGTGCGCGCCCCGAACGGCGTCGAGCAGCTCGGCCGGCGAGAGGCCCAGGCGGACGTCGACCTCGTGGCCGGCGTCACGCAGCTCCTGGAGGCCGGACTCGGCGATCTCCTCAGTCACGAGTACACGGGCCACAGATCTACCTTTCGTTGAGTCCACTAAGACTAGGGCAATGCCCTGGCGACTCAGGCAGCGGCGACGAGTTTGGCCAGGCGCTCCAGGCCCTCGGCGAGGTCGTCGTCGCTCAGCGCGTAGCTGAGACGGAAGTACCCGGGAGTGCCGAAGGCCTCGCCAGGCACGACGGCGATCTTGATTGTCGCGAGCAGGGTTTCGGCCAGTTCGGCCGACGAGTTTGAGATCCGTCCGCCGAGGGGACGTCCCAGCAGGCCGGTGACGTTGGGGAAACAGTAGAAGGCACCCTCGGGCTCGGCGCAGGTGACTCCGTCGATGGCGTTCAGCATCGAGGTCATGACCTGACGACGACGGTCGAAGGCCACGCGCATCTCGTGGACCGCGCTGAGGTCGCCGGTCAACGCGGCGACCGCGGCGCGCTGGGAGATGTTCGAGATGTTCGACGTCGTCTGGCTCTGGTAGTTGACGGCCGTGACCATGACGTCAGGGGCGCTGATCATCCAGCCGATCCGCCAGCCGGTCATTGCGTAGGTCTTTGCGACCCCATTGACAACAATCCAGCGGTCACCGAGCTCGGGCGCGACGACCGGCATCGACACGCTCCTCACGCCCCCGTAGGTCAGGTGCTCGTAGATCTCGTCGCAGAGCACCCAGATGTCGTGCTCGGCGGCCCACCGACCGATCGCCGCGACGTCGTCGGGG
>JAYSQJ010000238.1:0-5670 GCA_043721635.1 Acidimicrobiales bacterium
CGTTGTCGCGAAGGCCCGCGAGGACCGCGGCGGCCAGAGGAGGCGAGCTCTCCCGGGTGTCGTAGCCGACGAAGACCGGGGTGTTGAAGACGCTCGCGACGGCGTAGCCGAGGCGGTAGGCGAGGTCCGTGGTGATCTCGTCGTAGGCCCGTCCGCGAATCCCGTCCGTGCCGAATCGCACGGTCATGGTCATTACCGCTTCGAGTACTGGGGAGCCTTACGCGCCTTCTTGAGACCGTACTTCTTGGTCTCCTTCTTGCGCGAGTCACGGGTCAAGAGTCCGGCCTTCTTGAGCGCGGGACGGACGCTCTCGTCGATCTCGAGCAGCGAGCGCGAGATGCCGAGTCGGAGTGCCCCGGCCTGACCGGCGACACCACCGCCCTCGATGGTCGCGTCGATGTCGTAGGTCTGCTGGGCGTCGATGAGGCGCAGCGGCTCCATCACCATCTGACGGTGCGTCGCCGAGGTGAAGTAGTTGTCGAAGGCGCGCGAGTTGATCGTGATCGTGCCGGTGCCGGGACGGAGTCGGACTCGGGCCACCGCTTCCTTGCGTCGGCCGGTGGTCTGAGTGAGGGGTGATGGCACGGAACGTTCTCCTTAACCGCGGCGGATCGCCGAGGTGTCGTACTGGGTAGGCATCTGCGCAGCGTGAGGGTGCTCGGCGCCGGCGTAGACGAACAGCTTGCCCATCTGGGCGCGGCCCAGGCGGTTCTTGGGGACCATGCCCTTCACGGCGTCGAAGACCAGCTTCTCGGGGTCGTTGTCCATCAGGGTCTGCCAGGACGTCGCGCGAAGCCCGCCCGGGTAGCCCGAGTGGTGGTACGCGAACTTCTGGGCGGCCTTGTTGGCCGTCAGCACGACCTTGTCGGCATTGACGATGATGACGTAGTCGCCGGTGTCGACGTGGGGGGCGAAGAAGACGCGGTGCTTGCCGCGCAGCAGCGACGCCGCGACGGTCGCCACGCGGCCCAGCACGAGGCCCTCGGCGTCGATGACGAGCCACTCACGCGTGATGTCATTGACCTTGGGTGAGTACGTGCGCACGGTTCTTCCTTCAGCGATCTCTTGGATGATCACCCTAACGAGACTCCTAGGGGACTCTCTACCTTACAAAACCTGAGGGTCCGCCCGCAAATTCGTCGTAGCCGACGCCGACCAGGCAGAGTCCCCGAGCGGGGGCCGGAGGAGGCAGTTGCTCGCGACTGAGGCTCTGGAGCCGTTCTTTTACGGTGCTTTCAGGCAATTGACCCTGTCCGATCGCCACCAGGGTCGACGTCAGGCAACGCACCATGTTGTGACAGAAGGATTGGGCGCGGATCGTGAACTTGACGACCGGCGTCCCCGTGGGGTTGAGGGCCCACCGGTCCTCGAGCCGGTCGAAGCGGACGTCGAGCACCCGTCGAAGCAGCGGCTCGTCGGCGCTCGCGTTGGTCGGGCGCCGACAGAAGGCTCGGAAGTCGTGAGTTCCGAGGAGGTCGGCGCCGGCCCGGTCCATCGCCGCCAGGTCGACGGGGCTCCGGACCGTCCACGACCACTCGTCGTTCATCGCGAGCGCCGGCGACCCGGAGTCGAGGATCAGGTAGCGGTACTCGCGCCAAGTGGCCGAGAATCGCGCGTGGAACCCGTCGTCGACCGGACGCGCGGCGAGCACCCGGATGCGGCCGCGCAACTGCTTGTTGAGCGACACCATGAGCCGCTCGGCGTCGGGACCACGGTGGTGGGCGAAGAGCCTGAGCGGCAGGTCCACGTGGACCACTTGGGCGAAGGCGTGCACGCCGGTGTCGGTGCGGCCAGCGCCGACCACGACCGGCTCCGTGTCCATTCGCAACGTGCTCGCCAGCGTCGCGCGCAGCGCGCCCACGACCGTCGTGAACTCGGGTTGGTAGGCGTAGCCGTTGAAGGACTTGCCGTCATAGGCAAGGTCAAGCCGCCAACGCTGGGTGGCGACTACCGGTGAATCAGACGAACTCAATGCGCGCCATTGGGGCGTTGTCACCCTGGCGCGGCCCGAGCTTCAAGATGCGCGTGTAGCCGCCGGGACGCTCCGTGTAGCGAGGCGCGATCTCGGTGAAGAGCTTGTGGGTCATGTCCTTGTCGCGGATGAAGGCGACGACGCGGCGCTGGGCGTGCACCGAGCCCTCGGGCGAGTTCTTGGCGGCCGTCACGACCTTCTCGACGATGGGGCGCAGGGCCTTGGCCTTGGCCTCGGTCGTCACGATCGACTCGGCCGCGATCATCGAGGCGACGAGGTTGCCCATCATCGCCTTCTGGTGGGCGCTGTCGCCCCCGAACCGCTTGCCCTTCGTGGGAGTGCCGCGCATGTTTAGTCCTCCACTCGCAGTGAGAGACCGCGCTCCTCGAGGCGGTCGTTGACGTCCTTCAGCGACGTGGCGCCGAAGTTGGTGATCGAGGTGAGGTCCCGCTCGGTGGCGTTGACCAGCTGGGCGATGGTGTTGATGCCGGCGCGCTTCAGGCAGTTGCGCGAGCGCTCGGTGAGCCCGAGCTCCTCGATGCGGATGTCGAGTTCGCTGGCGGCGGCCTGGGCCGTACCGACGTCGCCCAGCTCCAGGGCCGGGGCCTCTTCGTCGAAGTTGCCGATCAGCTCGACGAGCGAGCCGAGCGTCTTGCCGGCCGAGGCCAGCGCTTCGCGGGGGCTGATCGACCCGTCGGTCTCGATCTCGATCACCAGACGGTCGAAGTCCTTGGACTGCTCGACGCGCACGGGCTCGATCTCGAAGCTGACGCGACGCACCGGCGTGAAGATGGCGTCAAGCGGGATGACCCCGATCGTCGACGAGCCCTTGTTGCCCTCGGCACCGACGTAGCCCTTGCCGCGCTCGACGGTCAGCTCGAAGGTGAGCGCGCTCTTGGGGTTGGTCAGGTACGCGAGGTGCAGGTCGCCGTTCAGGATCTCAACGTCGGCCGTGGTCGACAGGTCCGACGCCGTCACCGGACCCTCACCGCGCTTGTCGAGGCGCAGGGTCACCGGCTCGTCACTGTGCACCTGCAACAGCAGGTCCTTCAGGTTCAGACAGATGTCCTGAACGTCTTCCTTCACACCTTCGATGACGCCGAACTCGTGCAGCACGGCGTCGAACTTGACGCGAGTGGCCGCCGCGCCGGGAATCGACGAGAGCAGCGTGCGACGAAGCGAGTTGCCCAGCGTGTGGCCGAATCCGGGGTCGAGCGGACCAAT
This sequence comes from Acidimicrobiales bacterium, assembly GCA_043721635.1. Lineage (GTDB taxonomy): Bacteria > Actinomycetota > Acidimicrobiia > Acidimicrobiales > RAAP-2 > RAAP-2. Next base: position 3,197 of record JAYSQJ010000238.1, read on the forward strand.
GCCGAAGGACTGTCGGTTGTTGACGTCGTCGCCGAGGGCTTCGATGGTGGGTCGTTGGATGATCAACATGGGGACTCCTTGAGGTCTTTAAGAGGTTCGGTTACTTCGAGTACAGCTCGACGATGAGCTGCTCCTTGATCGACTCGTCGATCTGCTCGCGCTGCGGAACGATCCGCACGGTCACGTTGAAGCCGTTCTCGCCCTTCTCGAGCCAGCCCGGCACGGTGCGGTCGAGCACGTCGAGGTTGCGCTTGACGTTGAAGTTCTCGCGCGTGACGTTCTTCAGGGCGATCACCTCGCCGGGGCGCACGCGGTACGAGGGGATCGTGACGCGCTTGCCGTCGATGGTGACGTGGCCGTGGCGCACGAACTGGCGGGCCTGGGCGCGCGAGGCGCCCCAGCCGGCGCGGTACGCGATGTTGTCGAGGCGCAGCTCGAGGAACTGCAGGAGGTTCGTGCCGGTCATGCCGGGACGGCGACTCGCCTCCTCGTAGAGGTTGCGGAACTGCTTTTCCAGGAGGCCGTAGATGCGGCGGGCCTTCTGCTTCTCGCGCAGCTGGGTCAGGTACTCCGAGCCCTGACGTTGGCGGTCGCGGCCGTGCATGCCGGGCGGGAAGGCGCGGGTCTGACGGTCCGAGTTCTCCGCGACGGGGCACTTCATGGTGAAGCAGCGCTCACCCTTCAGGTACAGCTTGGTGCGCTCACGACGGCAAAGCCGGCAAACGGGTCCTGTGTAACGAGCCATGATCTTCCTTAGCCTCGGCGGCGCTTCTTGGGGCGGCAACCGTTGTGGGGTAGCGGAGTGACGTCCTTGATGGCGACGACCTCGATGCCGGCGGCGGCGATCGAACGGATCGCGGTCTCGCGACCCGAGCCCGGTCCGCGCACGAGCACGTCGACCTTCTTCACGCCGTGCTCCATCGCGGCGCGCGCGCACTTCTCGGCGGCGAGCTGCGCGGCGTAGGGCGTCGACTTGCGCGACCCCTTGAAGCCCACCTGACCCGACGAGGCCCACGAGAGAACGTTGCCCTCGGGGTCGGTGATCGACACGATGGTGTTGTTGAAGGAGCTCTTGATGTGCGCGACGCCAAAGGCGATGTTCTTGCGTTCCTTCTTGCGGCCCTTGCGGACGGTGGTTGGCTTAGCCATTACTTCGTAACCTTCTTCTTACCGGCGACGGTGCGCTTGGGTCCCTTGCGAGTGCGGGCGTTGGTGCGCGTGCGCTGGCCGCGAACGGGCAGGCCCTTGCGGTGGCGGATCCCCTGCAGGCAGTTGATCTCCATCTTGCGCTTAATGTCCTGGGCGACGTCGCGACGACGATCGCCCTCGACGGACAGGTTCTGGTCGATGTAGGCGCGAAGCTTGTTGACGTCGACCTCGCTCAGATCCTTCACGCGCGTCGACTCGTCGACGCCGGTGGCTTCGCAGATCTGTTGGGCGGTGGTCGGACCGACTCCGAAGATGTAAGTGAGTGAGATCACCGTTCGCTTCTCGCGTGGGATGTCTACTCCGGCAATACGGGCCATGTTCTTCCTCTCCTAGCCCTGGCGCTGCTTGTGACGCGGATTCTCGCAGATCACACGGACGTGACCGGCCCGGCGAATGACTTTGCACTTCTCACACATGGTCTTGACGCTCGCGCGAACCTTCATGTCGTTTCTTTCTCGATCTTCTAGAACTTGAGTTATTTGTAGCGGTAGGTGATGCGGCCGCGGGTCATGTCGTAGGGCGTGATCTCCACCTGGACCTTGTCACCGGGGAGGATCCGAATGCGGTGCATTCGCATCTTGCCCGAACTATGGGCGAGTACGGTGTAGCCGTTCTCCAGTTCGACCCGGAACATGGCGTTGGGCAGTGGCTCGACGACGGTCCCTTCAACGGTGAACGCGTCTTCCTTTGGCTTACTCAGGTTCTTTCTCCTTGTTACGCACAGCGGGGCGTGAAGGAGCAGTTACTCCTTCACGGATGGACCTCCTGGGCACGCCAAGAGGTCGGCTGACCATTCTACCGAATTTCCCCCAGAACGCAAAAGCCGGACCCGTCCTCGCGTGCACGAAAGGGCGAAGCCCAGTCTAGGCGCCAGAATGTGACTGGGGACCCTAGTTCGCCCGGGCCCATGGGGTTCATGCTGGGTTCATGACTTCAGCGGGCCAGATTCTATCTGGAGAGCCACTTTCACGCGAGGATTGCCTCGCGCGCCTCGGTGAGGCCGACCTCGCGCGGGTCGTCCTGTCCGTGCGCGCCCTGCCGGCCGCCCTGCCGGCCCGGATCTCCCTGACGGGTCAGGACCATCTGGTGCTCGCGAGCGCCGAGGAGGCGGTCATCCTGGCCGCCCGGCGCGGCGACGTGATCTCGGTGCAAATTGATGGCCTCGAGCCCAACGGCAGGACCTGGTCGGTGATGGCCTCGGGCATCGCCGCCGGGGCGCCGAAGGACGAGGTCGTCGACGAGCGCTTGCGCGCGGCCCTGGAGCA
>JAYSQJ010000239.1:0-2422 GCA_043721635.1 Acidimicrobiales bacterium
CACGAACGATCCCAACTGGCCCTCGGCCGCATCGCTTCTGGTCGAGCGACCGGTCGCGGGTCACCACAACGCCGCGCTGCTGGGCGTGCACACCTACGCCAGCTCGTTGACGCCGCGCTCGTCAGTGAGCACCCCCGACGCCGTCCGTGAGGCTCTCACGCACTACTCGACCTGGTCGTTCACGGACAACGTCGACCTCGCCCAGCGCGTGGCGGCCGTCGACTACGGCAACGTCGCCGACCCCGACGGCGAGGACGGCGACCGACGCGTCGCCGACGCCGTGGCCTCGTTCGACGAGGGACTCGAGCTGCGGATCTTTCTCGGCGGTGACAACGCCACCACCTGGAAGGCAATGCGCGCCGTCACCGGCGGCGACTACGGGGGCTACGGCCTCGTCACGCTCGACGCGCACCACGACCTGCGCGACGGGGTCTCTAACGGCTCGCCCGTGCGACAGCTGCTCGAGGCGGGCCTCGACGGGAGGCGTCTCGTGCAGGTCGGACTCGCGGACTTCTCCAACTCCGCGCCCTACGCCAAGCGCGCCCACGACGCCGGAGCGTGGGTCATCTCTCGCGACTCGATCCGCCACGGATCGATCGAAGACGCTGCCGTGCGCGCGGTGCAGCTGGCGAGTGACGGCGGACGCAAGGTCTACGTCGACATCGACATGGATGTCGCCGACCGCGCCGCCGTGCCCGGCTGTCCGGCCGCGACCCCCGGAGGGCTCAGCGCCGACGAGATGCGCCGCTTCGTGCGCATCGTCGCGACCAACGCGGCGGTCTGCGCGATTGACATCACCGAGATCGACGTGGAGCGCGACAGCGGCGACCAGCGCACGGTGCGCCTCGCCGCGTTGCTGGTGCTCGAAGCGCTGGCCGGCCTGCAAAGGAGAGCGCGTTGACCGTGATCATTGGACTGGGCGCGCTGACCCGTGCCGACGTGGTGGCGGTCGCGCGGCACTTCGAGCAGGTCGAACTCGACGCCGAGGTCATTGCGCGCCTCGAGCGCCAGCGCGAGGCGATCGACGCATTGGTCGCCAGTGGCACGCCCGTCTACGGTCTGTCGACGGGGTTCGGCTCGCTCGCGACGACCTTCATCTCGCCCGACGAGCGCCGCGACCTGCAGCGATCGCTGATCCGCAGCCACGCGGCGGGGGTCGGGCCCGAGGTCGAGAACGAGGTCGTGCGCGCGATGATGGTGTCGCGCCTCTCCAATCTCTGCAGCGGCGTGTCGGGAGTGCGTCCCTCGACGGCGAGGGCCTACTGCGCGATGCTGAACGCCGGTGTCACGCCCGTCGTGCACGAGTTCGGCTCGCTGGGCTGCTCGGGCGACCTCGCGCCCCTGGCCCACGTGGCGCTCGCGCTGATGGGCGAGGGCGACGTGCGCGACCGCGGAGGACAGCGGATGCTCGCCGCCGACGCGTTGCGCGCGGCCGGTCTGGAGCCGGTGACGTTGGCCGAGAAGGAGGGCCTCGCCATGATCAACGGCACCGACGGCATGCTCGGCCAGTTGGTGCTCGCGATCGAGGACGGCTGCGCGCTGATGCGCCTGGTGGACGTGGCCGCCGCCATGTCGATCCAAGCCTTGCGCGGTACCGACCAGGTCTTCCTCGACGAGATCCACGCGCTGCGGCCCCACCCCGGCCAGCGCGCCAGCGCCGCCAACCTCGCCGCGCTGCTCGCCGACTCCCAGATCGTCAACTCGCACCTCGACGACCCGAGCCAGGTCCAGGACGCCTATTCGCTGCGCTGCGCGCCCCAGGTCCACGGGGCCGCGCGCGACACCTTCAGCTTCGCGACGCGCGTCGCCGACGTCGAGCTGGCTTCCTCGATCGACAATCCCTCGGTGCTCGCCGACGGCTCGCTGGTCTCCAACGGCAACTTCCACGGGGCGCCCATCGGCTACGTCCTGGACTTCCTCGCCATCGCGCTGGCCGACGTCGCGTCGATGTCCGAGCGGCGCACCGACCGCATGCTCGACGTGCACCGCAGCTACGGCCTGCCGCCGTTCCTCGCGCACCAGGCCGGCGTCGACTCGGGACTGATGATCGCCCAGTACGCCCAGGCCGCGCTCGTGTCGGAGATGAAGCGGCTCGCCTCGCCGGCGAGCGTCGACTCGATCCCGAGCTCGGGCATGCAGGAGGACCACGTCTCGATGGGCTGGCACGCGGCGCGCAAGCTGCGCCGGTCCCTCGAGGCCTTCGCCGACGTCCTCGCGATTGAGCTGCTGACCGGGGCGCGGGCCCTGGCGCTGCGAGAGCCGCTCACCCCGTCGCGGGTCACGGGCGCGGTCAGCGGACGGGTGAACGCCGTCTCGGGGGGACCCGGACACGACCGTTGGCTCTCACCCGAGATCGCCGGCGTGGGCGAGCTGGTGCGCAGCGGGGAGCTGCTCGACCTCGCCGGACAGTTCGTCTCGCTCA
>JAYSQJ010000240.1:0-12304 GCA_043721635.1 Acidimicrobiales bacterium
GACCAAGGAGCCAGCACCTATCGTGGCGATGACACTCAGGAGGTCGCATGCAAAATCGTCAAATTGTCCTTGCGAAGAGGCCGGTGGGCATGGTCGACGAGTCGACGACGTCGTTGGTGGTCACCGATCGACCGGTGTGCGGTCCGGACGAGGCGCTGATCAAGGTGGGGCTCCTCTCAATTGACCCGACGATTCGTACGTGGATGAATGACGCACCGGGCTACCTGCCCCCGATCGTCGTGGGCGAGGTCATTCGTGGCGGCGGTGCCGGCGTCGTGGTGGAGTCGAACACCGCGCGCTTCGCCGTGGGCGACGTCGTGGTCGGCATGACCAACTGGCAGGAGTGGGCGATCGCCGACGACGCGCACCGGTTCGTGGTCGTGCCCCCGGGCCTCGGCCTCGACCTCCCGACGGTCATGAACGTGCTCGGCACCACCGGGCTGACGGCCTACTTCGGACTGATGGAGGTGGGTCAGTTCAAGCCCGGCGACGTGGTCGTTGTCTCGGGAGCGGCCGGCGCAACCGGATCGGTCGCCGGCCAGATCGCCAAGGCGAAGGGCGCCGGCAAGGTCGTCGGTGTCGCAGGGGGACCCGACAAGTGTGCCGAGGTCGTCGAACTCTACGGCTTCGACGAGTGCCTCGACTACCGTGAGCCACACCTCGCGCGGCGGCTCCACGAAGCATGCCCCCACGGCGTGGACGTCTACTTTGACAACGTTGGTGGCGAGGTCCTCGACGCGGTGCTCGCCAACATCGCAATGAACGCGCGCATCGTCGTGTGCGGCGCCATCTCGCAGTACAACGCAGTAGAGAGGGCCCAGGGCATCGCCAACACCTCGATGCTCATCATGCGGCGCGGACGGATGCAGGGGTTCATCGTCTTCGATTTCGCGAGTCGCTACGCCGAGGCCCAGCTCGAGCTCGCCGCGATGGTGCTGGACGGAACGATGAAGCACCAAGAGCACCTGGTGCACGGTCTCGAGCACGCACCGGAGGCCCTCAACCTCCTCTTCACCGGGGGCAACCACGGAAAGACGCTGGTCGTCGTCGACGAGAGCGTGCGGCTTGGCTGATTCGGTTCGGGTGACGCCGATCGGACGAACCCCGCCACGCGTCACGACGGTCCTGTTCCTCGCGGCGCTCGTCGCGGGCTTCGGCCAGTTCGGCGCGGTGGCGTCGCTGAACGACGTGGCGGGTCACTTCGGGCGCCACGCATCGGGCCAGACCTTCCAGGGCGTCGTCGGGCTCTCCGGATCGGTCCTCGGTCTCGGATTGGCGACGCTGCGCCTTTCCTCGCTGGGTGCGCTTCCGTTGTCCTCGCTGGCGGACCGCTGGGGGAGAACCCGGGTGTTGCAACGCACTTTGGCGCTGGGCCTTCTCGCCACGGCCGTGGCATCGCTCAGCCCGTCCTACTGGTTCTTCGTCGTGTGCTTTGCCTTCGCGCGCCCACTGCTGTCGGCCGCCAGCACGCTCGTCCAAGTAGTGACCGTCGAGCTGTCGAGCGTGCATCGACGGATTCATCGTCTGGTGGTGATGGCCGCCGGCGCCGGGATCGGCGCGGGACTGTCGGCCGTGCTGCACGGCGTGATCCGGGGGCCGGACTCCTTCCGTTGGCTCTTCGCCCTGGCCGTGGTCCCGGTGGCGCTCGTCGTACCGATGCTTCGTCGCGTCCCCGAGCCGACGCACCACCGCGACGACGCGCCCTTGGCTCACCTGGGCGTGGTGCCTCGGCGCTTTCGGGGACGCCTGGGAATCGTTGCCGCGATGGCCTTCACCGTCGGGATGATCACTGGTCCGGCCAACGGCTTCGCCTTCGTCTATGGCGAGGGCGTGCTGAAGATCAGTCCCCACGATGTCGCCACGATCGTTGCCTTGAGCGCCTTCACCGGACTCGCCGGTCTGCTCGCGAGCCGCCGGCTCTCCCACGTGATCGGCCGTCGCTGGACGGTCGTCGGGGGCGTGGTCGCCACCGCCCTCACCTCGACGTTCGCCTACAGCGGCGGCCGCGTCGACTTCACCATTGGCTACATGGTGGGTGTCGCCGCCGCTGGGTTGTTGGCGCCGGCCGCCACCGCGATGAGTACCGAGATCTTCTCCCACTCGTTTCGCGCAACGGCCGCCGGTTGGGTCGTGGTGGCGGGTGTGCTCGGCGCCACGACCGGGCTCTTCCTCTTCGGTTGGGTCGGTGACGTCGTGCACGGTGCCAGCGTGACGTCGCTACGCGTGCCGGCGCTCGTCACCTTCTTGCCGTTGCTCCCGACGCTGGCGCTGCTCGCCCGGCTGCCCGAGAGCTCGGCGATGGAGTTGGCCTAACGCAGTTGCACGTCGGCGACGAGCGCGCGGTGGTCGCTGCCGCCGTCACTGGCGAAACCGCCGAGCGACTGCCAGGGTCCCCTGGTCAGGATGTGGTCGATCTGGGAATGAGGCATCCGCGCCGGCCATGTTCGAGCGCGAACCATCGAGGTCCAGCCCGGCAGGAGCGTTCGCAGCAGGGGCCGCCAGCAGTTGAAGTCGCCCGCGAGCAGGATCGGCACCGACGGATCGAGCGAGTCGACGAACTTCGAGATGCGCCGGTACTGGCGGTAGGAGCCGTGACTGAGGTGCGCCCCGTGCACGGCAATCACGTAGAAGGATCGTCCCCGGTCGTTCAGTCGGGCGACGATGAACGCGCGCCGGACCTTCTCGCGGGGCAGCCGGTCGAGCGTCTCGATTCGGATATCCTCGATCGCCAGCCTGGTCAACAGCCCGAGACCCCACTGGCCGTGCTCGACGGCGCCGAGGTCGCCTCGACGGGTCCGCTGGGCCTTGGTGAGGGACCGGTGCTCGTCGAAGTAGAGGCCGTGCTCGCCGGTGAAGTGGGCGAGCATCGGCTGCCAGGTGCGCCCGCCGACGCCGGTCGTGACCCGTTGGCCGGTGGCGAGGGGGGCGAACGCGCCGTTCATCGCCAGCCGGTCCCGCAACTCGCCGTAAAAGTCGTGGCCCCCTTCACCGCGCCACAGCTCGGGCAGGATCATCACGTCGGCGTCGAGGGCGATGACGTGCTCGAGGACCTGGGTCGGTCGACCCCATCCATCGACGCCGGCGTGAAGGTTAAACGTCGCTACACGCACCACCGAACCCTACGCCGCCGCGAGTCATCGTGTGGCAGTCTCTGTAGGTGGATTCTGTCAACGTGGCCTTCGGTCATCGCCTGTGGTGGGTGGATGCGTTCATCGGGGACGCGGAGCGCGGTAATCCGGCCGTCGTGGTGCTGCTGGAGCGTCCACTGCCCGATGAGGAGCTCCAGCAGATCGCCTCCGAGCTCGGAGTGACCGAGACGGCGTTCGTGCGCTGGGTCGGCGAGCAGTGGTCGCTGCGCTGGTTCACGCCGACGACCGAGGTCGACCTTTCGGGCCACGCCACCCTCGCGACGCTCCACGTCCTCTTGACCGAGTTGGGCGTGCCGGCCGCCGAGCTCTACTTCCAGACGCGGGCCGGGTTGCTATCCGGACGACGTCTGAGTGACGGAATGCTCGGCATTGACCTGCCGCGGTCGTCCATCGAGCCGGTCGACGTCGCGGTCTTGAACGACACGCTTGGCCCGGTCAGCGAGGTGTACCGGGCCGGCACGCAGAGCGTCCTGGCGATCGTCGAGGACTTCGACACGTTGTGCAGCCTCTCCGTCGATCCAATGAGCCTGTTCCTGGTGCCGAGTGCGATGGTGATCGCGGCCTGCCCCGGCGGGCCGGGGGTCGACGTGTCGGTCCGGGTCTTCGCCCCGCGTCTCGGTCTGGCCGAGGATCACGTTACCGGTAACGCGATGTGCGCCATCGCGCCGTGGTGGGTCGAGCAGGTTGGTTCGCCGACCGTGTCCGTACACCAGGCGTCGGCGCGCGGTGGTGTGATGTACGCGCGCCTCTTCGAGCACAACGTCGAGGTCGCGGGTCGGGCGCGGACCTTCTTCGGCGGCGACCTGCGCGCATGAGTGGCGACGTGCTCGGACCGGGTCCGAATACCAGGGTCCGACGACTTCCGAAGAAGGCGGTCTACGACGCGGCGGTGATCGACGCGATCCTGGACGAGGCGCGCCTGTGCCACGTGGCGGCGGTCGTGAACGGCCGGGCGCTCACCTTGCCGACGCTGCACGCTCGCGAGGGCCGGACTCTCTACCTACACGGCAGCCAGTCGAACGCGGTCATGAAGTCGATCGTCGACGTCGGCGAGGCCTGCGTCTGCGTCACGCTCTACGACGGACTGCGCCTCGCGCGCAGCGGCTTCGAGTCGTCGATCGCCTACCGCTCCGTGGTCGTCGTCGGCGCGGCGAAGGCCGTCGACGACGAGGCCGAGAAGAGGCGCGTGCTCGACCTGTTCGTCGACGCCGTCCTGCCCGGTCGAGCCAGCGAGGTTCGTCCAATGAGCGACTCGGAGCTGCGGCTCACCATGGTGGTGGCAGTCGCGATCGACGAGGCGTCGGCGAAGGTGTCGGCCGGACCTACTGAGGACGTTGAGGAGGACCTCGACCTGCCCATCTGGTCGGGGACGGTGCCGGCACGGCTGCGCTTCGAGGCGCCGATACCCTCGAGTGACGGGGCGATGAAGAGAGGCGACGTCGCCCTACCCGAGTCGGTGCGCCGTTTGCTGGAGGGCCAGTGACGGCCTTAAGTCGCCTGCGTCGCCAGATCGAGCGGATCGACCCGGTCGACGAGCGCGAAGATCAGTCGATCCGTGCGACGCTCGATCGCCTGACGTGGCCAGGCGATCCGTTCGCCGAAGGGCGCCACGACCATCACGTGACCGCCTCGGCCTTCGTCATCTCGTCGCGGGGGATCGTGCTGCACCGACATCGACGCCTCGGCATTTGGGTCCAGCCCGGAGGCCACGTCGACCGGGGCGAGACGCCCGAGTCCGCCGCCGTGCGCGAGACGCTCGAGGAGACCGGTCTCGCGGCCCGACACCTCGAGCCGGTCGAGCTGTTCCACGTCGACGTGCACCCCGGCCCCCGTGGACACACCCACTACGACCTGCGCTACGTCATGGTCGCGCCACCGATCGACCCCTCGCCCTTCGACGGCGAGAGCCTCGACGTGTTCTGGTTCGACTTCGTCGCAGCCCAGGCGAGGTGCGAGCCGTCACTGGTCGCGGCGATCGCGAAGCTGGTCGACGCCTCGTTCCTTCCTTGCATGGAAGACTTGGCCAATGACTGAGACCGACGCGCTGAGGGCTCTCATGGAGGCCGACCGCTGGATCGACCGGGTCACCGCTCAGCGAAGCCATCTGCCCGAGACGGCGGAACTGGGCACGGTGGAGGTTGAACTTCGCGAGATGCTCAAGGCGCTCCAGGAGGCCGAGGGCCAGCTCGCACCCGTGCGCACTGCCTTCGAAGACGCGACCGCCGAGTCCGAGCGGCTGCGCCGGCGCGCCGGCGACCTGGAGCGCACGCTCTCGGCCTCGACGGCCAACGCCCGTGAACTGGCGGCGCTATCGAAGGAGCTCGACCACGTGCGCGAGTTGCTGGGTCTGGGCGAGGACCGCGAGCTCGAGTACCTGCTGGCGGTCGAGCCGCTCGACGAGCTGGTCGGCGCCATCCGGGCGCGGGCCCAGCCGGCGGTCGTGCGGCGAGGCGAGCTCCAAGTCGCCATCGCCTCGTTGCAGGCGACCCTCGACGAGGAGTTGGCGTCGCTGCGCCACGATCGGCACCAACGGGCCGCGGTGCTCTCTGCGGAGCTGCTCGCGCGCTACGACGACGCCCTCGTGAGGGTCGGGACCTCGGGGGCCGCGCAGCTCGACGCCGGGCGCTGCGACGGCTGTCGAATCGCCCTTTCGCCGCTCGACGTCGATCGTTGGAAGCGCCTAGCGGCGGGCACTTTCATGGCCTGTGCGGAGTGCGGACGGCTGCTGCTGCCGTCGTGATCATCCTCATCCGCCACGGACAGACGACCACGAACGCCCAGCGCCTGCTCGTCGGCCGCAGCGATCCTGAACTGACCGAGCTCGGCGAACGCCAGGCCCGGGCCCTACGACCACTGCTCGAGAACGTCCGCGTCGTGTGGACGTCGCCGCTGCAACGCGCGCGGGCCACCGCGGCACTGGCGTTGCCGCACCTCGAGCCAGTGACGATGGATTCGTTCATCGAGGTGGACTACGGCACGCTCGACGGCCAGTCGCTCGACGTCGTGAGCTACGAGCAGTGGCGCCAGTTCGAACACGATCACGCGCTTGCCTTCGGGGGAGGGGAGTCACTCGCGTCGCTCGACCGGCGGGTGCACGCCGAGCTCGACGCACTGCTGGCCGACGAGACCGGCCTGCTGCACAGTCGCCACGAGCACCTCGCGATCGTGAGCCACATGTCGCCGATCAAGTCGGCGATGGTGTGGGCGCTCGGCGTGCCCGGCTCGGTGGCGTGGCGCATGCACCTCAACAACGGTTCGGCCACCACGATCACCACCCGCCAGTCGACGCCGGCGTTGCTCCACTACAACGTCGTGCCGCCGATCGATTGATCAGCGCAGCGCCACGGCGATCGCCGCGAAGTGAAGTCCGGCCCCGATGAGGGTGCAGGCGTGAAAGAGTTCGTGGTAGCCAAAGACCCTCGGCGACAGGCGCGGACGTTTCGTGCCGTAGAAGACTGCGCCGATCGTGTACGCGGCACCTCCGGCGATGATCAGTGAGAAGCACAGCGGCCCACCACCCCGGTAGATCTGGGGCATGACCGCAGCCGCGGCCCAGCTCACGACCAGGTAGGGCAGCGTGTTGGCCCATTTAGGCGCGTCGATCGCCAGTTGTCGCACGGTAATCCCGACGCCGGCGCCCGCGCCGATGACGATCATCAGCGCGACCCGGATGGTGCCGTGCATGGACAGCCCGGCGATCGCGAGGTAGGTTCCCGAGATGGCGAGGAAGATCGTCGAGTGGTCGGCCCGCTGCCACGCCCGACGGTGCGGCGGCGACCATCGGAACCGGTGGTAGAGCGCGCTCGTGACCATCATTGCGCCGACGCCCACGATGTAGCACAGGACCCAGCCGACCTGCGGCCACGTGCGCGCCCTCGAGAACAAGATGGGCGAGCAGGCCAGCAGCAGGACCACCCCAATCACGTGGAGCCAACCGCGCAAGAGTGGTTTGACGTGGGCCGGGGCGTCACCGGAGGTTTTCGACACACTCACGACAACAACCCTATGTCGATGCGTGCGAGCCTCGAATCGCCGCCAGAAACAACGAAGCCCGCCGGCCCTGACAGATCAGAACAAGCGGGCACTCGATGTTTGGCCCCCCCAGCCAATAGTTCAAAAATATAATCTCAATTCAACCGATACAGTGTCGCGAGAAGTCGGTAAATCAGGGTTTGTGAGCAATTTCACATAAAGGAGTCGCCGTGGAGCGTCGCAAGTTGGGCCAGGGACTGGAAGTGTCTGCGCAGGGACTCGGCTGCATGGGTATGAGCGAGTTCTACGGCGTCCGCGACGATGTCGAGTCGATCGCCACGATCCGCGAGGCGCTCGACCGCGGCGTGAACTTCCTCGACACCGCCGACATGTACGGCCCGTTCACCAACGAGCAGCTGGTCGGGCGCGCGATTGCTGGACGGCGCGACGAGGTGGTGCTCGCGACGAAGTTCGGCCACGAGCGCGCGGCCGATGGCTCGCGCATCGGGATCAACGGTCAGCCCGCCTACGTCGTCAAGGCCTGCGACGACTCGTTGCGTCGTCTCGGCGTCGACGTGATCGACCTCTACTACCAGCACCGCGTCGATCGCACCGTGCCGATTGAGGAGACGTGGGGCGCATTGAAGTCCCTGGTCGAGGCGGGCAAGGTCCGCCACCTGGGGATCTCGGAGGCCTCGTCGGCGACGCTCGAACGGGCCCACGCCGTCCATCCCGTCACGGCCCTGCAGAGCGAGTACTCGCTGTGGACGCGCGACCCCGAGGACGGCGTGCTCGATACCTGCCGTCGCCTCGGCGTCGGCTTCGTCGCCTATAGCCCGCTCGGACGGGGGTTCTTGACGGGCGAGTCTAGTAATCGAGAGAGCACCGGTGAAGGCGACTTCCGAAAGCACCACCCCCGGTTCACGGGTGAGGCCTACGAGAAGAACCTCGCCCTGGTCGCCAACCTCGAGGTGATCGCCGTCGACAGGGGCGTGAGCGTCGCGCAGCTGGCGCTGGCGTGGGTGCTGACCCGCGGGCCCGACGTCGTGCCGATCCCGGGCACGAAGCGGCGCACGTGGTTGCGCCAGAACATCGCGGCGGGATCAGTGACGCTCAGCGACGGTGACTGCGCCGCCCTCGAGGCGGCGATGCCCCGAGACGCCGTGGCGGGCGATCGGTACCACGACGCGGGGATGAAGAGCATCAACGGCTGAGGGGCCGCACGGATCCGTCGCGCAACTCGAACACTTCGTCGCACCATTCGATCACCTGGGCGTCGTGGGTCGCCACGACGACCGTCGCCCCTGTCGCTGCGACCAGATCCAGCACCTTGGCGGTCTCTTCGCGACCCAGGCCGCTGGTCGGCTCGTCGAGTAGGTAGATCGACGGCATCGTGACGAGAGACCGGGCGATCGCCACGCGTTCGGTCTCGCCGCGTGACAGGTCCTCGAAGCGGGTGGCTCGGTCAACGCCCATCCCCATCGCGGCGAGGTCGTTGACGGCATCCCGGAGGGTGGCCCGGCCGAGCCCGACCACGTCGGCGATGAAACCTCGCGTGAGGCCGGGTTCGCTCGGCACGTACGCGAGCTCTCGGCGCAGTTGGCCCTCGTCGAGGTCCTCGAGTGCGACGCCGCCCACGGTGATCGCGCCGGCGCCCACCCGTTCGAGGGCGCCCATGGCGCGCAGCAGCGTCGACTTGCCGACTCCGGACGCGCCGATCAACGCAACGCGTCGCCCGGGGGCGATGCGCAACGTGGCGGCGACCACGATCGGCTTCCCGTCCTCGAGGAGAGTGACGTCCTCGAGGTGCAGCGTCGTGTCATGCGGCCAGGGGACTCGGCCCCGGGGGGCAGCGGCGTCGAGCTCCTCGAGCCGTTCGGCGCCCCCGGAGACGGCGATCGCCGTGTCGAGCGCGCCGCGTACCGTACCGAGTAGCTCGATCGTGGCCAACGCGAGCATCGCGGTCACGACGACCCAGAGCGGCGAGGTCCGCGGACGCAGGGCCAGCGCCCCGAGGGCGCCGGCCGTGGCTACTAGTGGCGCGACGTTCGAGACCTGGAGTCGGTGACGCAGCGCCCGCTCGGCGTGGTGGAGGTCCTGCACCGCCGTCATCGACCGCGCCAGGGCGAACGGGCTCCGTCCGAGCAGGACGAGTTCGGGCGTGACGGCGCTCAGCTCGACGAGCGCGGCGCGGTAGCCGCCGCGGGCCCGTCGTAGCGCGCGATCGCATTCGAGCAGCGGTCCCGCGTTGACGACGAGCGTCGCCGCGCCGAGGAACTGGCACGTGACGAGGACGCCGGCGACCGGCCACCATTGGCCGTGCGGCGGCAGCAGCGCGACGACGACGTCGCCGAGGACCATGACCGAGATGGTCGTCGCCAGCGGGATCACGCACCGCAGCCACAGGTCCTGGAGTTCGTCCGTGTCGCGCATTGCGCGCTCCAAGAGGTCGCCCGCGGCGTAGGCGCGCCACTGCGAGTAATCGAGGCGTCCGATGATTGTGACGAGCCAGCGGCGCCAGCGAGTGACCGCGGCGAAGCCGAGCTGGTGGGCGCTCAGGCGCTCGGCGAAGCGCAGGGGGGAGCGAAGGAAGGCGAAAAGCTCGATCACGATCAGCGCGCCGAGTACGGCGTGCAGGCCCGGTCGACGGGCGCTCTCAACGAGCAGGGCGACCGCGCCGACGAGCAGGGCCACGTTGATGAGTGAGGCCACGAGTCCCGCCGCGAGGGCCCGGGCGAAGTCACGGCGCGGTGGGCGGGCCCTGCGTAACCAGCGCGCGAGGCGCGCGACGTCGGAATTCACGGGCCCACCTCGATCCGATGGTCGAAGTTCGCCAGTACGGGTCCGTCCACGGTCGCTTCGACCACCGCGAGCCCGTCGTTCCCTTCGAGTACGGACCTCACCTGACGACGGGCCTGCGCGTCGAGCACGCCGCCGACGTCATCGAGCAAGATGAGCGAAACGCCGGCGAGCAGCGCTCGCGCCAGCACGAGTCGGACGCGCTCGCCCGTGCTGATCCCCTTGCCGTCGGCGAGGAGCTGGGTGTTCAGATTCTCGAAGCGCGGTCCGACCAGGCCGAGTGACTTCAGGCGACCGACCACCTCCTCGTCGGAGACCGGGGTCCCCAAGGTCAGATTGTCGCGCAGCGACCCCGACAGGAGCGAGCTATCGACGCCGACGAAGCCCACGGTCCCGGCGCCGCGACGCACCTCGCCGCGTTGCGGGGTCCGCCAGCCGACGAGCGTCTGGAGCAGGGTAGTCTTTCCGCTTCCCGAAGGGCCGGTCACGAGTACTCGAGCGCCGGCGTCGACGACGAGGTCGACCGGCTGGTCACTGGCCTCGGTGACGAGTCCCCTCGTCACGAGGACCTTGTCGCAGACGTTCGTGCACGGGGCCTGCGTCATCGCACCGAGCGTCACGAGTGATCGCACGGAGTCCTCGCGTCGGTGGAACTCAGCGCCGTAGCGCCGCACGCTGACGAAGATCTCACTGGTCGCGAGCACGCCGACGAGTGCGTGCTCGAGCGACGTACGTCCCCCGAGCAGCCCGAATCCGACGACCATCGCGACGAGGCCGATGCTCACGCCGCCCAGGAACTCGGTCACGAGCGACGACTCCAGGGCCACGCGAATCGCTCGAAGTGCGACGGCGTGCTCCGAATCCGAGATGGCCGCAATCTCGTCCGCGCCGAACGTCACCGCACCCAGGGCCCGTAACTCGACCGTGTGGTGCAAGAGTTCCAGCTGGCGCGACTCGAGTAGCGCGCGGCGCCGGTCGTATTCGATGGCCGCGGCCTCGCCGCGACGGCCCGCTCGCTGGTAGAGGGGCACGGCGAGCGCGAGCAGACCCAGGTTGATCATGAGACCTTGCCATCCCG
This sequence comes from Acidimicrobiales bacterium, assembly GCA_043721635.1. Lineage (GTDB taxonomy): Bacteria > Actinomycetota > Acidimicrobiia > Acidimicrobiales > RAAP-2 > RAAP-2. The sequence goes on from JAYSQJ010000240.1 coordinate 10,999, forward strand.
CGGCCCACAAGACGACGACGAGCCCGACCAGGGAGACCGCGGCGCTCGTCGCGAGCAGGTCGAGCGAGGGCTCGTGGGACGCCTGGTCGATGGCGAGGGCCAACTCGCCCCGACTGCGGTCCCGCTCCCTTCGGGGACGGTCGAAGTGCGAGGGAAGGGTTCGGCGCCACTGGTCGGCGATGACGTCGCCGGCGTGCTCGCCCCAGGTCGCGACGATCGTCGTGAGGAGCCAGCGCGCGACGAGCACGCCGAACAGCAACCAGAGGCCGCTCGGGAAGTGGCCCCGAGCGATTCGGTCGATCGCGAGGGCCAGCAGCATCGCGCAGGCGAGCGAGGCCACCGCGTTGATCGCCCCGAGCAGCCGGGCCCGCACTCGAAGCTCGGCTCTCGTTGAGGTCATCGACGTTTCCAGGAGCACCCGTCAATGCTAACGAGCGGGCGAAGACCTACAGGGGCTCGTCGCGGTGCGCCAGCAGCTTCGCCGGTCCGTTCAACCAGTCGCGCAGCGCCCTCGTTGCCCGGCAGTCGTCCTCGTTGTACTCGAGGATCCGTCGGCGAGAGGCCAATGCCTCGTCGGACTCGTCGCGGTTCGCGACCTCGTACCACTGCATCGACGCCTCGCCGCTAGGGTTCTCGTCGCGCCACTCGAAGCCGGCCGCGCCGGCGAGTTGCTTGAGCCCGAGCGGCCCCTCGGTCTGGACTTGGCGCCGGGCCTGCTCGTGCAGGTCGATCCACTCAGCGGGCGAGCAGCGTCGGAACTCGTCGAGGTCGCGCATCGTGGGTCCCCCGGGTAGCGCTGTCGCGACGGCGCGGTTCATCGCGCCGTCCTCGGCCTGGGCCCAGAAGCAGTAGGCGGCGAACGTGCGACCTTCGTCGTGGCATCGCTGTCGCAACGCGCCCAGCCACGTCCAGAAATCGGCGAAGATGGCGACCTCCGCCTCGAGTGAAAGCTCACCCCACTCGACGAAGACTTGGTGTCCCGCCGCGACGCCGCTGACGGGCCGGTTGACCGTAACGCTCGCGCCCCAAAGATAGGTGGCAGCGTTGTAGCTCTCCATGTCGACGTCGACCTCCACGTCGGCCCGCGGGCAACCCATGTCCCAAGGCTCGAGGATGCGCAGCGAGCCGCCCCGCAGGTGGGCACGGGTTCGGTAGATCAGCTCGGCGAGTTTGTCGATCGACTCGCTCAGTGCTTCCTCTGGGTTGGACGGCCCGTCGGCGTTGGGATCGTGGCCCCGAGTCCGTTGGACCAGTAACGGATCGAGGCGGGCGAGCTGGCCACGGGTGTCGATGCCGTGGCGGTGCA
>JAYSQJ010000241.1:0-5402 GCA_043721635.1 Acidimicrobiales bacterium
TGGGACGACGATGCCCGTACGAAGGGTACGTCAAGTCTCGAGTGACGTGACCACCAACGCCGCCATGGTGAGGTTCGTCGCTCGCGCCGCCTCTCGACACGGCTGCCCCGAGCACGGCGAATTTCAGCGCCACCGGCGACAGCGATGATGACCAGTTCGGACACACCTGGACGGCTGCCCGTACGGTGAACGGCGCGAATGTCTCGATCAATTTTGCCTACACGTGAATCCAAGCCAGCTACGACTTTGCTCCGAATGGCACTACCGCATCTGACGCCTTGCTGTCGGGTACCGAGTCTGGAAGTGACACCGACCCGTGGACATCGCCAACTCAATGATGTACGAGGTTTTGAGTGACACGACGCCCGTGACCGGCGCCACTGTCGACGAGTCCAATTGGTCGACGAGTCCACTATGTCGGCGATTTTCGTGTCACAATTTCTTTCGGTGGTCCATTCGTGGGGACTCCGGTCGTCGTCAGCGCGACCGTCGGTGGGTCACCCGACTTCGTGATCTCGCCGATATCAGTCGGTCGCAAATCCCGGGAGTTGCGCCATTTCCGACCTCCTGCGACCCGGTTTCGATCTTGTTGGTCCAGCGCCCAGGCGAACAAACAGATATCTTGCGTCGGGTCCGGGATTATTAGTTCGCGACCTGAGCATCAGGTTTCTCGGGAAACAACAAACCCCCGGACTGACCGCCCGGGGGTTTGTTGTTTCATGTCTGCTCACTCACCCCTTGCGCAGGGCATATCTGGGAGTGACTGGGCAGTCCCTTACTTGGTCTGGTGAACCACCAGTGACGCATGCGAAGCGGTCGCCGCTTCTTCAACGTTGATCTTGCAGTTTCCGGACTTCGTGGATGACGTGTACGTGATGCTCACCTGGCCATTGGCGTCGGTGGTTCCCGCCGAGAGCACAAACGTGCCGCACGCGCCGGGCTTGAGCGCCCTCGCGGTAACCGAGACCGCGTCGCCGCTCACGGCGGTGGTTCCGTTCATGACCGTCGCGGTCAGCGTCGCCGTGCTCGTGCCATTCGCGGCAACCTTCGTCGGCTTGGTGGCGACCGTCACCGTGTAGTGCGTCAAGGCAAGTGCCAGGACTGGGTCAATCTGCGTGATCGTCACCGAACCCGTAGCCGCGCCGCTCGTGGCGGTGATGCTACAGAATCCAATCACGCTCGACGCCGTGTAGGTGGTCGAGAACATCTTGTTCTTGCCCGTCGTACCGGTCGAGGCCGTCAACGTGCCGCAGGCGCCCGTAGGCGTGGCCACCGCCGCCAGCGTCACCGCGGTCGCGGCGTCGGACTTCGCTCCGTGCACCTTCACCGTTATCTTTGACGTGGACTTGCCGTCGGCCGGTACGTTCGCGCGATGCGCCGAGACGGTGGTCGACACTGCGTGGTGGGGCGCGGCGAAGGCGGACCCGGTTGCCAAGCCCAACGACGCAATCAGGGACGCGGCCCCGACGACCGTGATCCCCGCCTTTCGAATGTTGATCTTCATTTGAACCCCTTTCTAAGGAACGCTGGTCACACTACGTAGCAAGGTTGTGAGAATCCTGTGAGTTTTCTGAGTGCTTGCTGTGAAACTTGACGCGCGGTGGCGAAGCACTCGGTATCGCCAGTGCCACGATCAATGACCCAACTCGCGACAGCGCGGATATTGACCGCAATTTCGAGCGCGCGTTGGCGCTGGGCTGTGAGCATCTTTGTCGTCGGCCCCGCACTGTTGTTGGCGAATTGCTCCAGAGTTTTTCGGTCCGTGCGATTGCCGTCGTAGCGTTCGAACGAAATCGTTGTAGTCCTGGTCGCGAGACTTTACGACCATCGTTTACACCGGTGACGGTTGGACTCCGCGGTGACCTCGGTGGTCACTACGGAGTCCTCTAGCAAGGGTCGGCACGTGGAGGCAGAAGCGAAAGTGGGCACGTCATGTTGAGGCGGGTGGTGATTGCCTTGGGGGCCGCTGCCACGGCGTTCGGTGGCTGGTTTTTGACCTTCACCCACTCCCACACGGGCGTCTGCACGGTCCTACACGGTGCAACCTCGTCGTCGTCGGGCCTGGACAAGGGCTGCGTGCGGATCGTCATGTCGTATTCTGAGGGCTTCGTCTTCGTGGTCGCGGGCATCCTCGTGATGATGATCGCCTTCACCATGATCAACCGAAACGAGCGACTCAGCCTGCGCAGCGAATTGCGGGCCGTGCCCCGCGGGTGGACCGACGTCAACCACGTGATCACCAGTACGCCGGTCCCATTGGCGGTGGCTCGATCACGGCGGCATTCGATCCTCTCGCGTACCGGATAGGGCTCGAGCTCCGTGAGTGCCTCGACGCGCTGGACCGAGCACCGTGTCGCCCCGCGTCGGGTCCATCACCCGGTTGGGCGTCGCCGCCTCTCACCGGTGCCCCAGGTGCTCGAAGTAGTTGACGCAGCGATTGACCTCCATTGGACGCGGGACCCTGGTCCCCGAGAGGGAAGTTTGCCTTGACCGATATCTTGGATCCCCCCGTCGCAATTCCCGTCATCACGGCGAGCGAACCCGCGAAGGCGGTCGTCGCGACGTTCGCGGCCGACGACGAGGGTCTCACACGGCCCGAGCCGCGATCGCGCAAGTTGATTATTCACGCCGCCGCGATAGTGGCCCTCGCGGTGAGCCTCGCGTACCTGATCTGGCGAGTCGGCTTCACCCTCGGCACCAGCCTGTGGCTCTCGATTCCCCTGTGGCTGTTGGAGGTGCACGCCGTCGTCGGGCTGGCGTTCTTCGCGTTCTCGCTGTGGGACCTCGATTCGGCGACCGTGCCCGCGCCGGTCGTCACGACCGACCTACGGGTCGCCGTCGTGGTCACGACCTACAACGAGCCGAGCGAGATCCTCCTGCCCACCATCGCCGCCGCCGTCGCGCTCTCACCCGGTCACGAGACGTGGGTGCTCGACGACGGCGATCGCGCCTGGGTCCGGGAGCTCGCGACGTCGCTCGGCGCCCGGTACCTGGCCCGAGAAGAGCACCTCCACGCCAAGGCCGGGAATCTCAATCACGCCTTGACGGTGCTCGACGTGGACCTCGTGGCGGTGTTGGACGCCGACCACGTGGTGACGCCGGGTTTCTTGACGCACACGCTCGGCTACTTCGACGATCCGAAGCTGGCCGTGGTGCAAACCCCGCAGGACTTCTACAACGTCGACTCGTTCGAGCACGACCGGAACCGGTCGTGGTTCTGGCGCAGCCGACGGGGGGTCTCCTTCAACGAGCAGCGCCTGTTCTACCGCGCAATCCAGCCCGGCAAGAATCGTTGGCACGCGGCCTTCTGGTGCGGCACGAACGCCGTCGTGCGTACTGAGGCCTTGCGCGAGGTCGGGGGCGTCGCGACCGAGACGGTCACCGAGGACATTCACACCACCGTGCGGATGCACCGTCGGGGATGGCGCACCGTCTACCACAACGAGGTGCTGGCTCACGGTCTCGCGGCGCGCGACGCCGAGCAGTACCAGTCACAACGCCTGCGCTGGGGGACCGGGGCCATGCAGTTGCTCCACGCGGAGCATCCGCTCACGGGTCCCGGTCTCAGCCTGCGCCAGCGCCTGGCCTACGGGGCCACGATCCTGGGATGGTTCGACGCGTGGCGCTCGCTGGGCTACGTCGTGATGCCTGTCGCCGTGATCTGGACCGGCGCCAACCCCGTCCACGTGCGCGCGCTGACGTTCGTGGTCGCCTTTGGCGTCACGTTCGTCCTCCAGCGCTTCGCCCTCGCGATGCTCTCACGGGGCTACGCGCCCCTCGGGATGGCGGCGATCTTCGAGTTCGTGCGCATGCAGACCACGATCAGTGCGACGCTGTCCTTCCTGCGGCCCGGGGAACGGCCGTTTCTCGTCACCGGCAAGGCCGGCGCGGACCAGCGCCAGCGCCACGGGGCCCCGTGGCTGTTGTGGTTCCTCCTCGCGCTGTCGCTGGTGTCGGCGGGGTGGTTCGCGGGCACCTTGTCCGGCCTGACCTTCACGTCGTACCCGATTCATTGGGCCGTGTACGGGGCGATGATCTGGCTGGTCGTCAACGCGGGACTGCTCGTCGCGGCAATCGCGCGAGTGAGGTCTGACCACTTTGCCACCGACCGTCGCAGCGCCGTTCGGCTTCGCGTGAGCGGGGGGGTGTCGCTGGACGAGGGACCGGGCGAACTGCTCGACGTCTCGGTCGGCGGGGCGCTGGTGCGCAGTGCGCTGGCGCCACTGGAGGTCGGAGCGCACCGGTTACTGTTGTCGTTCCTCAACGGTGAGAAGGTCGAACTGGCCTGCGAGGAGCGGGGTCGCCAGGCGGTCGGAGACTACGGAGCGCTCGTCAGTCTGAGATTCGCCGGCGGCCAGGACCGCGAAATAGGCCGCATGTCGGCCAATCTCCTGGGCGGCCAGCCCCTGAGCGTCCACTCAAAGTAAAGCCCACGCCATCAGAGCGATGGAGACGTCCACTTCGTCGAAGGCTGTCCACACGGCCGGCTGGTTCACGAACAGTTGGTTCACGAACGGTCGGCTCACGAGCGGTCGGCTCACGAGCGGCACCGTCCGGTCCGCCGGGCGGCCCAGGGGCTAAATCGCACCGAGTACCGCATCACGTCACTCGGCATTGGCGAGTGACGTGTCCTCGAGGAAGGCCCGGAGCTGACGTCCCATTTCGCGAGGATTGCCCGAGATCTCCCCGATGACGTCGCCCTCGGCCTGCACGTCGTCGCCGGGGCGGTAGAGCGAGATTCGCATTCCTTTGCCGACCCGGTCGGCGGTGATGACCCAGGGCAGTCCGATCTGACCCGAGTCGTGGGTCGCCATGATCTGATTCGCCCGTCCCTCGCCGATGCTCCACTCGGGCGAGCGCGCGGCGTCGATGATGCGCAGCAATTCGCCGCCACTTGAGAATCCCGAGGATTTCGCCACGACCCCAACCTTACGGGTTCGGTGTCACTCGGTGGCGACGCAAATCTAGGTCGTGCCGTCCTCGCAGAGACCCTTCAGGCGATTGAGCGTCGTGCGGACCGAGTGGACGGTGAACTCCTCGCGTTTGAAGTCCCCGGAGTCACCCTCCTTGCGCATCAGGGCGTTACGCCGGTCGGTCCACTTCTCGGTCACGCGACATCCCGAGCCCGTCTCCTCGACGCAGAATTCCCAGCGCGAGATCCGGAAGCGGTGCCAGGTGACCTCGAAGGCGAAGTCCCTCGGTGCCTCGTACGCCGTCACCCGGGCGACGGTCGACCAGGAGTCGTCGTCGCGCGAGTTCGTCCCGCGGAACCGTGCGCCGACGTGGGGCCCGGTCGCGCCCCCGATCCACGCGCCCCCGGTGTTCTCCGGCGAGAGCCGTCCCATCCCGGGCAGGTCCGCGAGGAGGGCGAAGGCCTTGGCGGGCGCCGCGGCGATGTCGAT
>JAYSQJ010000242.1:0-2069 GCA_043721635.1 Acidimicrobiales bacterium
AGGTCCCTCTCGATCGCGGGCGTCCAACGCACCAGGCGCGCTTCGCGCATCCCGTGCTCGAACCTCGACGCCCACGCCTCGTTGGTCGTCAGGCGCAGACCCGGCACGACGCGGACGCGTTCGACGAGTGCGTCGCGTGCGTCCAGCGCAGACGCCAGTTCGGCCAGCGGCCAGACCGCCGTGCGCCGGGGATCGAGCTCCGGGTCCATCGACCGTGGGTCGCGCAGGAGCTGGGTGTTGCCGCGCAGGTTATGGAGAAGGTCGGTGTTGATCGCCCCGAACTGGCGCTCGACGGGCAGGCCGCCACGTCCATCCGAGGTCTTGCGGTACATGACGTCAGAGCCATGCCGGTTGAGGAACTGCTGGACGCGCGTGCTCTTGTGGACCATGGCGCTGTCGAGGACGTAGACCTGCGAGAGGAATCCCCAAGTCCGGATCTGGTCCTCGAGGGCCTCGAGCACGACACCCTCGTCCACTTCGCCGAAATGCAGGACGGACGCCAGCCGCTTGCCGGTCATCCCGTCGACCAGGCGCCACTGCGCGGGCCGGAACGCGCCTTCACGAGTGAAGCGCTCGGAACAGAAGACATCGCTCACGGTGGCGTCGCCATGCGCGACGTTGCCCGGGAACTGACCGTTGGGCGAGGCAGATTCGGGGTCAAGCGGCGCCCACGGCTTCGACGACGCGGCGCCCTTGTGACCGAGCCGGCGGAGCTTCTGGGCGTATTGGGGCTGGTGGGCTGTCCAGTTCAGGACCGCGGGGTAGCTCGGGGCGACGATGCCGGCGCTCCTGCAGGTCGCGATGACGATCCTGTAGAACGCCGCCACCGACACCTTGCGCCCCGGGTCGAGGAAGAACGACTCCGCCACCTCGGCGAGAACGTCCTGCACGACGCGCTGCAGATGGCTGCCCGGGCGGCCCGGCTGGGGAAGGTCGAGCAGCCCCGCGAAGCCTGCGCCGAGCTCCTCCGACTCTCGATGGCGCGTCTGCCAGTCGCGAACGGCCGCCAGACTCGGCGCCTGGCCGTCGACCTTGGGGAAGTCCTTCCGGCTCCCGGCCCAGTACGCCTCGAGCGCGGCGAGACGCTCGCATGCCCGCTCGACCGTCGCATCGTCGGCAGACCGAAAGCGTGCCTCGATCGAGTCGATCATCGACCGAACCGCGTCGTCGACCGGGCCCAGACCGGTCATGGCACCGGACTTGACGGCACGCTCGAGATCGGTTCGCGACAGCGTGTGCCACGAACCGTCGCCTTCGAACGGGCGCAGGTGAATCACGGTTCCGCCGGCCGCATCGATGACGTAGTGCCTTCCCTGCCAGAGCACCTGCTCGCCGGCCGCGACGTGAACCGGCCCAGGTCGCTTGCCGCCAACCGCCACGACGATCGGGGCGGGAACCTGCGCCGCGACCGTCGGGTTGAGATAGACGAACGCGAGCTCGTGGTTGCGCAGCTGGTCGCGGGTCAGGTCGACGTAGACCTCGCCGGTGAAGATCGCGGCGCACACGTCATCGACCGAGAAGCCTGCCTGGCGCAGATCGGCGAGGGTGATCCCGGGTCGTCTCGCGACCCGGTCGCGCAACGCCTCGAGGGTCGCGGCCGGGACCTCGAGGTTCATGAAGGCACGCAGGTAGTCAGCGTTGCCGACCTCGGTCTCGATGAGCTCGTCGATCACGATGACGGTGTAGCTGAGCCCGAACTGCGCGGCATAGGCGTCCCCGCTCGGACAGTGCCAGCCGTCGGCCTCTTCGACGAAGAAGCCCGGATGCGCCTCCACGGCGTCCTTGATCGCGGCGAGGGTCTTGATGTCAACCCAGCCTGGGACGTGGTCGCGCCACACCACGAAGGCGTCGAGCGTTGCCCAGACCCTCGAGCGGCGGACGGTCCCGTCGTCACCGAGCGTCAGCCACTCGCGAAGCACCTGCTCGCCCGGCTGGGACGAGTACCAGAGCACCGACGACCGGTACTCGAAGAGCTTGTAGACCTTGTATTCGGCGAAGCTCTCCGCGTCGCGCGACCGGCCGACCTTCGTGCTCGCGATCCGGGCACTGCCGTGATGCCGGTTGGAGCG
>JAYSQJ010000243.1:0-1820 GCA_043721635.1 Acidimicrobiales bacterium
CCGGTTGGTCGGCGATGGTGGCGGCGGAGAGGGTGAGGTGCTGCACCGAGGCGCACTGGCCCTCCCGACGAGCCGGCGCCGAGGCCAACCACCCAGTTCGTCGCGGCATCGGCACCACCCACCCGGGCCCTGCCGAGCACCGCGCACGCCACTCGCCGGCCCCTGGTCCAGCGCCACGACCGTGGCCGGTACGCGCCGCTGCTCGCCATCGGCGAGCGTCTGCAATTCGACCTTTTCGATGGTCGTCGGGGACACCTTCAACTCCTCGAGTGGATCACGGGGACCAAGGCCAGGCGCGATCGTCGGTGCCGGGTCTGGGAACGTCGCAGCGAAAAAGCTCGCGGCCCTCTCGATGCCATCGACGTCAGCCGGACCTTGTGTCCGATTTCGGAACTTGGTCGCTCCCGGACCTGGCGTCATGGACGCCCGGGCGGCCCTACAACCATCGTCGTTCACGTCGTACCCCTTCCGCACCGCCCCACGTGCGAACCAATGGCCGACAACGTAGCTAGATTCAACCTCCAGTGGTGGATTCCCCGGTGCCGCCCACGGCTCCGTCGGCGCGAATTGACGCGTCAGCCCTTCAACTGACGTTGAATTGACCCAGGCCTTTCGTTGCGGGTTCGCAAGAAACGATTGGCCGACCGAATGGCCACTAGCCCCGCGACCCCAGAGCGCGGACCACCTTCGCGCTGGCCGCCATCGCGCGCGTCAGGGACCGCTCGAGTGTCTCGCCCTGGAGCCTCGCCCCCAGGTACGCGCCGGTGGCGGCGTCGCCCGCGCCCGTCGTGTCGATCACGACATCGCTCTGCGAGTCAACCACTGCCCGGTCACTGGCGTGGCTCGCCACCGCGCCGAGCGCCCCGCGCGTGATTACCACCTCGCCAAAGGCTCGGGACAGCTCCTCGAGCGCGCCGTCGACGTCGGTCGCTCCGCTCAGCGTCAACGCCTCCTCCTCGTTGGCGAACAGCATCGAGGCCTCCCGAGCTGCGACGAGGAACACCTCGGACGTGATCTCGACGAGGGGGCCCACCGAGCACACGTCGACCGAAGACGAGCGACCCGAGTCGCGCGCCCGCCGCAGGGCGGCCGCCCCCGCACCGCGCGTCGAAGCGTCGAGCAGGGTGTAACCCGAGACGTGGAGATGGTCGAACGGGTCCGCCAGCTGCGCGAGGACGAACGACTCGTCGAGCAACGGGTTGGCTCCCCGATCAGTGAGCATCGAGCGCTGCCCATCGTCGCCGACGAGGGCGACGACCACGCCGGTCGCGGTTCCGGTCACCTGCAATGAAGCCGTGACGCCTGAGTCAAGCAGCCCGTCGACGAAGATCTGACGAGCGGCGTCATCGCCGCAGGCCCCGACGTAGACGACGTCGTAGCCGCACGAGGCCAGCGACGCCGCGAGGTTGGCTCCCGCACCACCGCAACCGACCCGGATCCGCGAGGGCGTGTCACTGGTCCGGGCGATCGGCGCAGTCGCCTTGACCAGCACGTCGAGCATCACGTCACCGACGACGACGACGCGCCGAGCGGTCACGACCGCTCTTGGGCGATTGACCGCGCGACCTCGCCGGCGAGACCGGCGTTGGCGACCACGAGGTCGCGATTGACCTGCACGCTGACCCCGGCGCTGGAGCGGGCGAACTCGGCGAGCAGCACGGGCGTGACGTCCTTGCCCGTCACGCCGAGGTCCCGAACCTTCTCGAGCGCATCCGCCAGCGCTCGGTCGTGGAGGTCGCTCGATAGTTCGCGCTCGGCGTCGATCGGGTTGGCGACGAGCATTCCCGTCGAGGAGAAAAGACGATGGGCCAGGAAGGCCC
>JAYSQJ010000244.1:0-9242 GCA_043721635.1 Acidimicrobiales bacterium
CGGGGACTGCTTCAAGAGTCCGAGCAGCTCCGCTCGGAGGTCAAGTTCCTCTCGCGCCTCGTCGGCGAGGCCCGTCGGGAGAAAGACCTCGAGACGGCCCAACTGTTGACCGAGAAGAGCCGGGTCCTCGGCGACGAGGAGCGCCGGGCCACCGAGGCGACGGAGCGGGTCGGCGCCCTCTTGCGCGAAGGGCTCCTGCAGGTGCCCAACCTCCCGGCGCACGACGCGCCCGACGGCGACGACGAGAAGGACAACGTGGAGGTCCGGCGCTGGTGGGTCGGCATGGATGACGGTCTGGCCGTGCCCACCTACGCGGAGCATCAGCGAGTGGCCCACTGGGACATCGGGACCGAGCTGGGGATCCTCGACATGGAGTCGGGCGCCAAACTAGCGGGCTCCATGTTCGCGCTCTACCGCGGCGACGGGGCGAGGCTGCTGCGCGCACTCGGCTCCTTCGCCCTCGACCGCCACCGTGACGCCTACGAGGAGATCCGTCCACCGAGCTTCGCGTTGACCGAGACGATGATGTCGACCGGACACCTGCCGAAGTCCGCCGACGATATGTACGCCATCGAGCGCGACGGACTGTGGGCGATACCGACCGCCGAGGTACCCCTCACCTCGATGCACCGCGGTGAGATCCTCGATGAGACGAGACTGCCGATCCGCCTCACCGCCCAGACCGCGTGCTTTCGGCGCGAGGCCGGAGCGGCCGGCCGCGACACCCGTGGGTTGCTTCGCGTGCACGAGTTCGACAAGGTCGAGCTCTTCGCGTACTGCACCCCCGACCAGGCCGAAGCGGCGCACGGCGACATCCTGGGTCGCGCCGAGGGGATCCTCCAGGCCCTGGGACTGACGTACCGGGTGCTCGACCTGTGCACCGGCGACCTCGGCACGTCCTCGGCGCGCACCATCGACCTCGAGGTCTTCAGCCCCGGCGTCGACCGATGGCTCGAGGTCTCGTCGGTGAGCTGGTTCCGCGACTTCCAGGCCCGTCGGGCGAACGTCCGCTACCGCCAGGGCGACGGGTCGACGGCGCTCGTGCACACGGTGAACGGATCAGCGCTGGCGTGGGCGCGCACGTGGGCGGCCGTCGTCGAGACGTATCGCCAGCCGGACGGCTCGATCCGCCTGCCCGACGTGCTGCGCCCGTACCTGGGCGGCCAGACGACGATCGGCCCTAAGGCTTCGTAGCCTCGAAGCGGTAGCCCACGCCGCGAACGGTCGTGATGTGAGTGGGCCTCTTCGGCTCATCCTCGATCAGGGTCCGCAGGCGCTTGATGTGGACGTCGAGCGTCTTGGTGTCGCCGACGTAGTCGCTGCCCCACACCCGATCGATCAGGACCTCCCGGGTCAGGACCCGACCGGGGTTCTCGAGAAGCAGGCGTAGCAGCGCGAACTCCTTCTTGCGCAGTTTGATCTCCTCATTATTGACGAAGCAGCGGCGCGCATCGATGTCCATCCGGATGGGGCCGATGGTGATCTCCTCATCGGCTTCGAAGCCAGTCTCGTGGACCTCGCGACGGCGTAGCACGGCACGGATGCGGGCCACCAGCTCGCGCAGTCGGTACGGTTTCGTAACGTAATCGTCGGCGCCGATCTCGAGCATGAGGACCATGTCGACCTCCTCGCCCTTCGCGCTCACGATGATGATCGGCACTTCACTGTGGACTCGGAGGGTGCGACAGACGTCGAGGCCCGACATCTTGGGTAGCATGAGGTCCAAGAGGACGATGTCGAAGGTGTCCTTGGCGAAGAGGGACACCGCCTGCTGGCCGTCGCGCGCGATGGTGACGTCGAAGCCCTCCCGATTGAGTCCGATGGTCAAGGCGTCGATGAACGACTCCTCGTCCTCGACGACGAGGACGTTGATCCGCCTGTCGGAGGAGGTCTTCTTGGCCATCACTGGTTCATCGGCAGCTCGAGCGCGAAGGTCGAACCTTCGCCCTCGCGCGATTCGACGAGGACGTGTCCGCCGTGATTGTGGGCCACGTGACGCACGATACTCAGGCCTAGCCCCGTCCCCCCGGTCTCACGGGCGCGGCCCGGGTCGACCCGATAGAACCGCTCGAAGATCCGCTCGAGGTCCTTGGTCGGGATGCCCACTCCCTCGTCCTTGATCGCGATGCGCACGACCGGGCCGAAGCTCGCGCCCTCCTCGTCGACCGTTGCCTCGACTCGATTGATCGTGATGTTCACCTTGGCGTCTCTCGGGGAGTAGACGACGGCGTTCTCCAGTAGCGCGTGGATCGCCGATATGAGTTGGCGACGATCGCCGAAGACGACGAGGCTCTGCTCTGGTTCCTCGAAGTCGATCTTCACGTCGTGCTGCTCGGCCGCGGTGCGGATTCGCTCGATGGAGTCGGCGACGATCAGTGAGATCGGAATCGGTTCGCGAGTCGGCGAGCCCTCACCCTCGATGCGTGAGAGGTCCAACAGGTCCTCGATGATCCGGTTCACTCGGAAGGCCTCGGAGTTGATCCGCTCGGCCAGTCGGTGGGCGACGGTGGGGTCACGCTCGAATTGCAGGGTCTCGGCCAGTAGGCCGAGCGCCCCCATCGGAGTCTTCAACTCGTGTGAGACGTTGGCGATGAAGTCGCGGCGGATGTCCTCGAGGCGACGGCGTTCGGACACGTCCTCGATGACCGCGAGCACGCCGAGCGGCCGACGACCGTCGTCGATCACCGAGGCCCGGATGGTCAGGGTGCGCCGGGGCGGTCCGTAGATGTCGATTGTGCGCTCGGCCATTCCGTTGGTCCAGCCCTCGGCGAGCACGTCGGTGACGGCCTGAGCGGCGATGGCGTCGCCGTAGCGGCTGGTCATCAGAGTCTCGGCCTGCTTGTTGCGAAAGATGACTCCGCCGGCCTCGTCGCAGAGCACGAGTCCAACGGGCAACGCGTCGAGCGATTGGCGAAGCCGGACGGCTTCGGAGCCGGACTCGCTCACGGCGGTCGCGGCGGCGCCGGTGGCCTCTTCGAGGAAGCTGAGCGCGGACTCCACCTTGCCGTTGTCGTCGCGCGGCTCGACGCCGAGACGAGAGGCCAGCGCCGTCAGACGCTGGGCGATCGCCCGGTGACCGCGGCGCCGGTTGAAGAGCACGCCCAGGAGGACGCCGACGACGAGGACCCCTCCGCCAGCGCCGTAGACGGCGGCCGTGGGCCACAGGGAGATCACGTTCTTAGTCACGGTAAGGAGCACGGCACCATTCTCGCAGACGAAGTCACCGTGGAGCGTTTAGCGACCGTTGGGCACTCTCCTACGAAAGCGAGATCACGATGCTGTTAGCAGATGTCGGCCTCAATCCCTCGGTTAACGCACTTCCGGGAAGTGCAGCCCTGCTGCAGATCACCAACGGAATCGCCGCGTGGGCCCTTATCGGCTCGCTCGTGGCACTCCTCCTCGGCGCAGCGTTGTGGGCGGTCGGCAGCCACACCCAGAACATGCATCACTCAGCGCAGGGCCGGCGCGCGGTGCTGACCTCCCTCGGAGCGGCAATCTTGATTGGCGCCGCGCCGACCCTGATCAACTTCTTCTTCAAGACCGGACTCAGCGTCCACTGATGAACCACCTGCTCTGCCTGGTCTCTCCAGTGGCCTGCGTCGGCAAGACGATCGCCAAGGCGACGCTCGGCAACCTCTTTGACGCGATGACCAACTGGATTCTCTCCAGCGTGCAGTGGTTCCTCACGGCGGCCGGCCAGGTCCTGACCTCCGCCAGTGAGCCGGCGACGGTGGTGCGCGCCGCATCCACCGAGTTCGACGTGCTGTTGAGGCTCGCCCCGGTGCTCTTGACCTTGGGACTGCTGGTGGCGACGTTGCAGGCCGTGCGACACGGTGACGGAGCTTCGTTGTGGCGCGTCTACCTCGGCGTCGCGCCGGCCTGCGTCGTGGGCATCGCCCTCGCACGTCCACTAGCGACGCTCGTCCTCGAAGCAGTCAACCAGCTCTCGACCAGTGCGGCGACCACGGTCGTCGCGCACGAGGCGACACTCGCCAAGTCCATGGCCGACGTGGCGCCATCGACGCCGGGCTTCGGACTGTTCCTCCTGGCGATCGGAGTCGTCATCGGCACGTGGCTGCTGTGGTGTGAGTTGATTGTTCGAACAGTGGTCTTGACGCTACTGCTCGTCCTCGTCCCGGTCGTGGTGCCGCTGTCGACGTTCCCGTCGGGACGGCGGCTCGGTTGGCGGCTCGGTGAGACCTTCGTCGCCGTCGCCGCAAGCAAAATCCTTATCGTCATCACGCTCTCGCTCGGGTTGGACGAGCTGATGGGTTCGTCGGCGACCCAGGTCATCACTGGTGCGGTCACGCTGATGCTGGCGACGTTCTCGCCGTTCTTGCTACTGCGAGTGATCCCGTTCATGGAACAGTCGGCCCTGCACAATCTCGAAGGGATCCGGTCACGGTTCACCCGAGCCGCCGTCAACGTGCCCTCGTCTCCGCTCGGCGCCGCGGTTCGGTCGCTCACGCCGGAGATGCCGATGACCGGCCCGCCGTCACGCCCCGACGACCTGGGGTTCGCGATGTGGCCCGGAGACGGCGAGGTGTCGATGCCGTCCACTGACGGGGAGCCGTTGTCACCGCCGATCGGCACCCCTCGAGCTCGCGGCGGTCACGTCGCCTATCACCAGGACGAGATGGGACCGGTCGTCGGCTGGCACTTCGATGAGTGAGGCTCTTGGTCTCGGGGCCACTGACGCCGAGAGTCGGTGGATTGGCGTGCGGCGACATCAGGCGATGCTCGTGATCGTAGGACTCGCGCTCGCGGGTGACTGGGCTACTCGGCCCCACCGCTTGATCGTCGAGGGCGTCGCCGCCATCATCTGCCTGGCCAGTGCGATTCCGATGCACGACGGGATGACCGGCGCCGAACTGTCGGGTGTCGCCATGAGATTCCTCTGTCGCTCCCGCTGGACGTCGGTCGTCTGCTCCGTGGGGAGCGAGGGCGTCATGGTGGACCTCGGCGAAAGGGTGACCCTGCGTGGTTACGAGTTGGTCCATCGCGGCCGACTCGACCTCTCCGGTCGCGACTGGGAACTGGCCGAAGGGTTGGCCACGTTCGCCGACGGACTGGCCACCGGTGACCGCACCCGACACTTCTCCTCGCACACGTGGGTCCAGGGCGCACAAGTGAGAACGTTGCTGGCCATTCCCAGCGACGTGCGTGCGCCGACGGGCTGGCGGGAGAACAACGTTCTCGCAATGGACGTCGCCGGGGCGTCTCGCGACGGCGCCGCCGCACTGATCCTCGAGCGATGGACCTACGTCCGACGATCCAACGAAGTTGTTCGGGTTTTGCGGGTGCGGGACTTCAGCGCCACACCCGACGGGCGAGCCGTGCTCGACCAGATGCAGGTCGGTGCCACGCCGCTCGACGTCGCCCTCCACGTCGAGGTCATTGGAGGCGCTCGGGCCCAGCGTCTCGCCGCTCGGGCGGTCCATCGGGTCGGTAGTGACGACGCGACGACCCAGGCTGCGGGCTTTCGGCGAACGGCGAGGAGTGTGCGAAGTCTCGATCGCCTACGACAACGCGAGATGCTCGTCGCTGGCGGGAGGTCGCTGCTGCGGATTGCGGTGTACTTCGTGGTCCGAGCACCGGACCCTGATCAACTGCGGATCAATCTCGCCGACGTGACCCGTCGCGCTCGTGAGGCCGGCCTGCGCTGCGAGCGCGGCACTGGGCGTCAGGCCCCGTGGTATCGACAGCAACTGCCCGGGGGGCCGGGCTGGTGAGCCGTCCCTGGACCCACTGGGCCACGTCGAGAGACCTGGCCAGTTTGCGACTGCCGGCCCATGACGCCGGCACCGGTCTTTCGGGGAGGAGTCTTGGCGAGGCACAGCGCGGGTCCTCGTTCGTTCTCGATCCGTTCGACGCCTACTCGGCCGGCCTGGTGTCGAACCCCAACATGATCGTGGCGGGCTCAATAGGTGCCGGCAAGAGCACCGTCGTGAAGATGATGGTGGACCGCGCGTTGGCCCGAGGTCGTCGGGTGGTCGTGATCGACCCCAAAGGGGAATATGGCGAGTTGGCGGCGGCCCACGGGGTCGTGGCGCTCACCCTCGGCCGCGACGGCTGGTGCAGCCCCTTCCCTTCGAGCGACCGCGAGAGTCGAGACTTGCTGCGCGCCCTCGTCGGCAGCGCCCAAGGATCGTCACTGACGAGTGACCAGCACTACGTCATCGACCAGACGTGGCGCCGACTCGGGGAGCGACGCCCGGTTCGAGTGCTCAATGCCCTCTACGAGTTAGTGGCTCCGTGCATCGATTCTCCGGGACCCTCGCCCGAGCGCACCCTCGCCCTCATCCTCTATCGATTCGTGTTCGGTGACCTCATGGGACTCTTCGACGGCCCCGGCGAGCCGGTCAGTTTCACCGGTGAACTCGTCATTCTCGACCTCTCCGCCCAGTGGTCAGCGAAGTCGTTCCCGATCGCGGCGTTGAGTGCGGTGGCCGCGGCCCAGCAGGTCGTTGCCGGGGACGACGGGCTGGGCTACCTGGTGCTGGACGAGGCCTGGGCGCTGTTGTCAGACCCGTTGGCTCTGCAATGGCTGCAGGGCTCGTGGAAGCTGGCCCGCGCCCGGGGGATAAGTCACGTGCTCGTGCTGCACCGTTGGACTGACGCCGTGGCCGCGGGCGACGCGGGCAGCCAGCAGCGAGCCCGGGCCCAGGGACTGCTCCGAGAGTGCGAAACGGCGTGGCTGTTCCGCCAGCCTCCCGACGAGGCCCGTGAGATGGCGTGCGCTCTCGACCTCCACGAACGCGAACTCTCGTACCTCACCGCGCTGCCCAAGGGCACCGCACTCGTTCGCTACGGCGCGCACCGCTCGATCGTGCGGGTGACGCCGGACCTCCGTGACCGGCACTTCATCGACACCGATCGTGCGATGAGGGCGACGAACGATGGGTAGTGACCGTCCGGTGCTCGGTCGTCGGATTTGGCACGGCGTCGCGTGCGGGCCTCGGATGTCCTTGGCGCCCCGGAGCTCGCTACTCATCGTCGGACCGACGCAGGCCGGCAAGACGGCGTCGCTGGTGATCCCGTCACTCCTGCGCTGGAGCGACGCCTTGGTGGTGACGAGCGTGAAGCACGACGTGCTCGCCGCGACGAGGGAGTGGCGAAGCTCCCTCGGCGAGGTGCTGGTGCTTGAGCCGGGCCGCGACGGGGGGTTGACGTGGGACCCCCTGGAGGGGGTGACCACGTTGCGCCACGCCCTTCGCGTGGCCCGCGACCTCACCGTGGGAGCCGGCGACCGGGGTGAGACGGAATTCTGGAACTCCCTCGCGACGAAGCTGGTGGCCGCGCTCATGATGATGGCGACGTTGCGCTCGCTCGACATCTTCGCGCTCGCCGCGCTGGTCGAAGGCCGTGACCTTCGACGATGGCTGGACACCGGACCGACGACCGAGGCCAGCACGGTGCTGGAGAGCTTCCTCGCCTACGACGCCAAGACGCTCGATGGTGTCCTGACCACGAGCGAGACGATGCTCATGCCGTGGCGGTTCCGCCAGCCGCTCGCGAAGGTGCGAGCGGTGGTCACCGGACCGAACACGCTGTACCTGTGCAGTCCCCGCGGAGAGCAGCGCCACTACGAACCACTCTTTCGAGGCGCCTTGCGGATGGTCCTCGAGGAGCAGCAGCGACTGGTCGACCTCGGCCGGCAACGCCGCCTGCTCCTGCTGCTCGACGAGGCCGCGACCGTCGCCTCGCTGGACGAGCTCGACCAGCTGGCCGCGACGGTGAGCGGCCTGGACGTCACTCTCGTGACGGTGCTCCAGGACTTCGCTCAACTCACTTCGCGCTGGGGCGCTCGTGCACCGACCATCGTCAACAACCACACGACGCGCCTCGTCCTCGGCGGCTTGGCCGACCCCACGGTCGCCAATTACCTTCCCGAGTTGCTCGAGTCGAGGGAGGGGAGGCAGGCGGTCCCGATCCGCCAGCGACCCGGGGGCACCGCGACGGTCGTCGCCGGTCGACGACCGGTCTACACCGTGCGCCTTAAACCCTGGTGGCGCGATCGACGTCTGCGCCCACGTGGAGTGCGCTAGTGGTTACTACCATCTCTTCATGGGGGAATCGCGTTTCTCGACGAGCGGGACGGTGCTCGCCATTGACATTGGCGCGACGAACGTCAAGTTCTGCCACGTGGACCGACACGGTGAACTGCTGGAGGGACCGCGCCGTCGCCCGACGCCGTATCCGTGCTCGCCCGCCCGATTGATCGAGATGCTGGCCGAGCGGATCCTCGTGAGCGCCTGCCCCCGGGTCGGGGTCGGCTTCCCGGGCGAGTTTCGCGACGGGCACGTCGTGCGACCGGGCAACCTCTCGCGCCCCGGCGGCGTCACCACGGAGAAGGACCCCGTGCTGGACGCCCAGTGGAGGGGCTTCGGACTCCAGGCGGCGCTGCGCGACGCCACCAAGCGCGACGTGCGCGTCGTGAACGACGCGACGTTGGCCGCCCTGGGATCGATCGAGGGCGAGGGGGTCGAGCTGGTCCTGACGCTCGGCACCGGACTGGGACTCGCGCTGTCAATCGATGGCGAGATGAAGAAGGTCCGCGACGTCGGAGCCGAGGTGTTCGTCGACGCCAAGACCTACGACCAATCGGTGGGCGAGCGAGCCCGCTCGCTCGACGAGGGCCGTTGGGGCGAGCTCCTTGTCCTGGCGGTGGGCAACTTCGCCCGGGAGTTCGGGGCCACCAAGGTGCACCTGGCGGGGGGGAACGCCCGGCGCGTCGTGCCGACGCTGTTCTCGGAGTTGCCCTTCGAGGTCGTGATCGACGGCAACCAGGCGTCACTACGGGGCGCGGTGAAGCTCTTCTACGACTGAGCGAGGTCGACGGCGCTCGCCGCCAGCACGCCGGCTAGTACCCGGCACGCGTCGTCGTCGATCGAGAAGTCGGGACTGTGGTGCATGCCGCTCGACCCGTCAGCGAGGGCGCCGCCCACCAGCAGGTAGCACCCCGGCACCCGGTTCAAGAACTCCGAGACGTCGTCGCTCGGTGCGACCGGGGGCACCGTGAAGACGCCCTTCGGGTCGACGACCAGTCGGGCGCATGCGAGGACGCGCTCGACGACCTCAGCGTCGTTCTTGACGGCCGGCGTCCCCTCGTTGTGGACCAATTCGCACGAGACCGTGAACATCTCTTCGACTTCGCGCAGCAACGTCCCGAGGTTCGCGAGCGCGAGACGCTGTTGTTCGGCGGTGAAGGTGCGCAGCGTCCCGCGCAGCGTGGCGTGACG
>JAYSQJ010000245.1:0-2839 GCA_043721635.1 Acidimicrobiales bacterium
CTTGACGCTGTCGGTCGGACGGGGACGGCCCTGGCCGACCTCGGCCCAGCCGGCCGTGATCGCGCCCGAGGTCACGACGACAACGTGCCAGCCCCGCTCGCGCAGGTCCACGACGTCGAGCGCAATGTTCACGAGTACGCCGTACGCGACGCCGCCGGTGTCGTCGGTGACCGACGACGTCCCGATCTTCACCACGACGCTACGACTCGTCATCGCTGCCTCCGAGGTCCAGTCGACCGTGCCGGGCCAGTCGCTCTCGACGGGTCGCGCGATGGTGGTCGCCCCGGTCGAGGCCGGCGCCCACTTCGTCGCGCCACCACTCGAAGGAGAGGGGGCCGATGTTGACGATGTCGCCGTCGCGCACGCCCGCGCGCGTCAGCATGCGGTCGATGCCGAGCGTGCGCAGCCGTCGGACAATCTCGGCGAGGGCCTCGTCGTCGGTGAGGTCCTGGAAGCGCACGGCGCGGATCGCCGGGCGGCCCGTGACCAGCCACTCGTTCGCCGACGTCTTCTCGACGTTGATCTCGTCGGGGAGGGGCTTGTGCACGACGATCTCGTGCTCGAGCTCCTCGAGCTCGGCCTTGCGAACCTGGATCACCAGCGCGGCCAGCCGCGAGACGAGCTGGTCGATCCCCTCGCCGGTCACCGAGGAGATGACGGGCACGCCGTCCATGTCGTGGGCCGCGACGTCGCCCTTGGAGCCGACGACGACCCGGGGTCGCTCCAACAGATCGGCCTGGTAGTCACCGAGCTCGCCCAGCAGGACGGCGAGCTGTTCGCTCGGCTCGAGGGGGGCGAGCTCGGAGAGGTCGAGCAGCACGCAGAGCACGCGGGCCCGCTCGACGTGGCGCAGGAAGTCGTGCCCGAGGCCCCGGCCCTCGGCCGCGCCCTCGATGAGGCCGGGGATGTCGGCCATGACGAACTCGGTGGCGTCGTTGGGCCGCCCCGAACGGGCCCCGACCC
Source organism: Acidimicrobiales bacterium (assembly GCA_043721635.1). Classification (GTDB taxonomy): domain Bacteria; phylum Actinomycetota; class Acidimicrobiia; order Acidimicrobiales; family RAAP-2; genus RAAP-2. Next base: position 964 of record JAYSQJ010000245.1, read on the forward strand.
GCACGACTCCGAGATTAGGCACGAGCGTGGTGAACGGGTAGTCGGCGATCTTCGGCCGCGCGGCCGAGACGCGCGAGATGAGCGTCGACTTGCCGACGTTGGGAAAGCCAATGAGCGCCACGTCGGCCTGCAGCTTCAGTTCGAGGTTGTACCAGTTCTCCTGTCCGGCCTCGCCCTGCTCGGCGAAGGCCGGCGCACGGCGCCGGTTCGAGAGGAACCGGGCGTTGCCCTGGCCGCCGAGGCCGCCCTCGGCCGCGAGCCAACGGTCGCCGGGACCGCTCAGGTCGACGAGCAGCTCGCCCTCTCGGCTGTTGACGATGGTGCCCACGGGCACCGTGACGATGGTGTCCTTGCCCCCCGAGCCGTGCTGGCGCTTCGAAGTGCCATGCTGGCCGTCGGTCGCGCGACGAAAGGGGTGGTCGCGAAAGCCCAGCAACGACGCCTGGTTGTGGTCGGCCACGATCCAGACGTTCCCGCCACGGCCGCCGTCGCCGCCGTCGGGGCCGCCCTTGGCGACGTGGGCCTCGCGACGGAAGCTGACGCATCCCGCCCCGCCGTCGCCGGCCTTGGCGTGCAGTTGGGCGAAGTCGACGAACGCGGACACCCGACCATCCTACGGCGGTGACTTTCGGTCTCCTCTGGACCGGCTCGCTACGACGGTGGTGCGCTCACCCACCTCGACGTCGGCGACGCCGCGAAGCCCTCGGCGTCACGTCGATCGTCGTAGTCGCGAATCTCGACGATTCGACCGTCGCGCACGGTAAGAACCTGCCATAGTTCGCCGCGTCGACGGTGCTCTGGTCCACTGCCAACGCCACTGAGCACGAGGCCGACGACGATGTTCTCGCCGCGCACGGAGGTCTCGGTCACCGACGCGCTCGCCCCGGCGTCCCTCGCTTCCCGGTACCAGTCGATGATCTGGTCGCGGTTGGAGCACCTCGGCACGGGCTCTTCGGGCGCTCCCCATCGGGCGTCGGGCGCGAGGAGCGCGAAGATATCGTCGAGGCTGCCCGACGCCATCGCCGACGTCACGAGTTCGGCCAGTCGCTCCACCGTTTGGAACGCGAGGTCGCTACAGCAGCACGACCGATCGGGGCACGCCTCGAGGCGCCAGCCCCGATCGACGACGCATCCGCACTGCGCGCACTTCATCTCCACGACCGGAATCTACCGGGCGCGACGCGGCGTCGCTACCGACCATTCAACCGACGAGCAGGCCAACGGCCTCGTCGAAGACGGTCTGGTGGCGAGCGACCTGCGCCGACGTGGTCGCCGGGCACATCAGGGCCATGTTGTGGAACGGCGTCAGCAGGACGCCGCGGTTCACGCAGTACAGGTGCAGGAACTCCTCGAGCAGCGGGTCGGCGCTGCGCATCGAGGTCCCGCCGTTGGTGGGGGCGGGATTGGCGAATCGGTACTCGCAGCGTGCGCCGAGCTGGCTGATCGACCAGGGCAGCCCCTGAGCGTCGATGGTTCGCTGCACGCCCGCGGCGAACTGCGTCGCGAGCGCCTCCATGGGCCCGAAGGCCTCGTCGGTCAGGACCTGGCCGAGCACCGCGCGCATCGCGGCGAAGCTCATGGCGTTGCCCGCGAGCGTCCCGCCGACGCCACCGACGTCGACGAGGTCGGCGCCCGCGGCGACCGCTTCGTGGACTCGGTCGGCCAGGTCCTGGCTGAGGCCGTAGGCGCCGCACGGCACGCCGCCGCCGAGGGACTTGCCGATCGTGACCGCGTCGGGACGCAGCCCGAAGCGGCGCGTCGCGCCCCCGGGCCCGGCCGAGAAGGTGTGGGTCTCATCGAGGATGAGCAGCGTCGCGGTGGCGTCGCAGAGCTCGCGCACCCCCTCGAGGAATCCCGGCTGGGCCAGCACGATCCC
>JAYSQJ010000246.1:0-2349 GCA_043721635.1 Acidimicrobiales bacterium
CTGCGTGCCCTCGAAGACACTGATCAATGCGGCACGTCGCGGCGACTCCTTTGACGAGGCGATGGCGGAGGTCCACCGAACCGTAGAATCGGTCGCCGCCGACGAAAGCTTCGACGTCGTGCGTGGCGAGGGGATCGGTGCGCTCAACGAGCGCGCGACGTTCGTCGATCGTAACTCGATTGAGGTCGGCGGGCGTTCAATTCGAGCACGAAGATTCGTGGTGGCGACAGGTGCCAAGCCGTCGATTCCACCGATTCCCGGACTCGATGCGTCGAGGGTGCTGACCAGCGAACGACTGTTCACGATGTCCGCCCTCCCACGACGGCTGGCCATCCTCGGGGGCGGCCCCATTGGCGTCGAGATGGCCGAGGCCTTTGCGCGTCTTGGGAGTCAAGTCACCGTGATCGAGGCGATGGATCGGATTCTCCCACGAGAAGAACCCGAATCGAGCGCGGTGATCGCCGACTTCCTCGAGCAGCTAGGCGTGACAGTTCGTACCAAGACTTCATGCACCGCTGTGGAGCATTCCGTAGATCACACCACCCTTGTCTTGGATGTCGGCACACCACTCGAGTGCGACGCGCTCCTCATTTCGGTAGGTCGTACACCTTCGAGCGTCGGCTTCGGCCTCGAGGCGATTGGAGTGAGGACGAGCACGAGGGGGTTCATCGAGGTTGACGACCGACTGCGCACGTCGGTGCGCACGATCTTCGCCGCGGGCGACGTTGCCCAGACGCTTCAGTTCACCCATGTCGCCGATGAGAATGGCCGCATGGCAGCCGCCAATGCCTTGTCGCGGGTTCCGGTACGGCGATTTCATCCCGAGTGGATTCCGGCGGTCACCTTCACCAGCCTTGAGGTGGCGCGCGTCGGCGTGCTCGAATCTGAAGTCGGGCACAACCGTGCTCGCGTCGCGTACCTGCCGATGACCGAGTTCGACCGGGCGCGAATCTCTGGTGACACTCGCGGCTTTGTGAAGATCATCACCGAGCCGCGCCGGCTCTCGGGGCATCAACTTGGCGGCACCATTGTTGGCGCCACGATCGTGGCGCCACGGGCCGGTGAGATGCTGGCGGAGATCGTGCTCGCGATGAGAACCGGCGTGTGGCCCGCGCGTCTCGCTTTGACGACCCACGCCTATCCCACGTGGGGACTGGCAGTACAACAGACTGTCGCCCAGTTGTTCGGCGAATTCGGTGGTCGAACTGCCCGAAAAGCACTTCGAGTGGAATAGTTTCTCCAGTGGTCGGGTTTCCCCTATCGTGGAGAGCGAGCAGACGTCCATGAACCCTGCGGAGAAGTCCTTGCAAGACGCCGCTTTCCAACGGTACGTGGTACCCGAGATTCCCGCGCTGCTGCGCGTGGCCCGCTCGCTGACCTCGAACGCGCACGACGCTGAAGACCTGGTCCAGGACACCCTTCTTCGCGCGTACCAGGCGATCGTCCGATTCGACGGTGCGCACGCCCGTGCGTGGCTTTTCACGATCTTGCGCCACACGCACGTCAATCGTAATCGTAAGCGACGCCCGGGGCTATTGGACGATCCCCATGACGCCGAGGCCATCCCCGAGACGCGTCCATCGGACCCGGCGGAGCTCGCGGAGCAATCAGCGTTTCGCGACGCGGTGGTCGCCGCGATTGCGGCGTTGCCTGAGAAGAACCGCGCGGTCGTGGAATTAGTTGATCTCGATTCGTGTTCCTATGCCGAGGTGGCGCTCGCGCTGGCAGTCCCGATCGGGACTGTCATGAGTCGCCTGCATCGGGGACGTCGCCAGATGCGTGAATATCTCACCGAGGGCGGTTTCGCGCCGAAGAAGGGAAGTACCACGTGAGGATGCTGAGAGGAATGCGAGACAACCTGCGCGCTATGCGCACCTGCCACGAGATGGGACGGTGGTTGCAGCACTTCCTCGACGGCGAGCTCGACGTCAAGACGAGTGCGGAGGTGGAGGACCATCTATTGACGTGTGTGCGCTGTGGCATGGAGTTCGAGACCTACGCCAAGATCAAGGAGGCCCTTCACGAAACGTCACGCCAGTCGCCGTTCATGATCGAAGACGAGGTCGCTATTGAACGCCTGCGTCGATTTGCCAACCAATTGGTCGGAACGAACGACGACGGGCGAGACTGAGCGGAACCACCTATTTGGTTGAAGAAGCGGACTCCTGGCTGACCCAACACACCCCCGATGGCCCTTGAAAGGCTCTTCGGAGACAAAAGCACAGGCCGCGGACGTCATTCTGAGGTTGGGAGTGATCTCCGTGGCCCCTTTACCCTTGCCCTTGGCGAGCGACCCGGCCCGGTCAACCTGCTCCCGGGGGGGGCGAAGTGAGGCACCTCGAAGGATCG
>JAYSQJ010000247.1:0-2959 GCA_043721635.1 Acidimicrobiales bacterium
CTGAGCTGGGTCGCGTTCACCGTGCTCTGGATCCTATGGATCTGGGGCGACCAAGAGACCGGACACGTCGCCGAGGAGGCCGGCGTCACCAAGGGGACCCTGACCGGCGTGATCAAAACGCTCCAGAGCCGCAAGCTCATCAAGCGCACCCCTCACAAGGACGATCGCCGACGGGTCTCTATTGGACTGACGAAGACCGGCGAGCGACTTATCGCAGAACTCTTCCCGTCCTTCAACCATCACGAGCAAGAGGCCGTGCGTAATCTCACCGGGGCCGAACAACGTCAGCTGGCGCGCCTGCTACGCAAGGTCACTCATACCATCAACGACACGACGCTGGGCTAGTCCTCCGAGCTGAAAAGCGCCCCCGCGTCGTCGAGCTTGCCCTTGCCTCGACTGGTCACCAGCGCGACGAATCCGAAGCCGATGACGATCCACACCATCGAAAGGTACGCCGGCACGTTGAAGGGGTACGCCGGAACGGGCCATACCGTGCGGTACATCACGTACACCAGGAGCGCCAAGGCCAGCAGGGGAACCACGATGTGCTTGATCGGACTGAACTCGTTCGGGTGTTCGCGTCGATAGAGGATGGGCAGGCCAACGGCCCCCAAGCAGTAGACGATGACGGCGCCGATTACCAAGGTCGTCGCCAAGACTCCGAAGCCGTTGATGGTTCCCCAGATGAGTCCCGCCACGAGCGCGATGAGGAAGGTCATCGACGCTTGGGCGACCACCGCAATGTAGGGGGTCTTGTACTTGGGGTGGGTGCGCGAAAGGGACTTCGGTAACAGGTCCACGCGTCCCATCGCGTAGAGAACGCGGGACGCTTGATTCCCGATGGCCATGGAGCAGGCGAACGAGCTATTGGTGATGGCGAAGTAGACGAATAGCCACGCCGGTCCCCACACTCGAGAGGCCAAGGCGTTGTAGGGAGCGGCGCTCGTCGCGAAGCTCGCGATGTGGTTAAAGCCCCAGCCAAAGACCGTGGCGAAGGACACGAAGACGTAGAGGACTCCTATGGCGATCGCCGAACCCATCACCGCTCGCGGAACGTTGCGCTTCGAGTCGGCGGTCTCCTCGCCCAGCGGCGCGGCACCTTCGAAGCCCACGAAGTTCAAGATTCCGAACACCATGCCGAGGCCCAGCACGCCGGCCCAACCCGTGGGCGAGGAGCTCGGCAGAAACGGCTTGAGGTTGACCGGGCTCGCGGGGTGCACCAGCCAAGCGACGGATAGTGCCACGAAGATCAGGATCTCGATCGAGCCCGCGATCATCGCCACCCTCGCCGAACGGCGCACGCCGGTGTAGCTGAGAAGGGCGACCACCGCGAGGATCAACGCCTCGAAGACAATCCACGATACGTGGATATGGATGTACTGGAGCACCAGGCCCTGGGTGATGCCCGCCCAGATGATGGTCACCTCCGCCGGCAGGACCAGGGAGTACAAGAAGAAGGTCCAGCCCGTGTAAGTCCCCGCCTTGGGACCGATGCTTCTCGAGATGTACGTAAAGTAACCGCCGGCCGACGGCAGCTTCCTGGCGAACTCCGTGACCGTGAACGCGACGAGGACGATGCCGATCAACGCCACCACATTGCCTAGTACCAACGCCGCCCCCGCGGCGGCCACTCCGGCCTGCAACGGGAAGTCGTAGACAATGGCCGCGGCCGGAGCCATGTTGGTCACCGACTGGAAGACCGTATGGGTCAAGTTCAACGAACCGCCTTGGAGCTGCGACCGTCGAGCCTCCGCCAGTCCGGTCTCGCCCTCGCGAGTGAACGTCAGCGGGTCAGGGTGCTGGTGGCCCTCGTCGGCGATCTCATCGTTCATTGCGTGCCCCCGTCGCCGGCGAACTTCTGTCGCGGTTCCGCTGGTCATCATGACACAATTGGCCACGGCTTTCTCGCAACGAGCTGGACACCCTACAGCGATGGCAGGAGGAGCGTTCGTAGTGCGTCGCCGTTCTGGAGGTCGTCCAAACTGGCCACGACCTCCTCGAGGGGGCGCCGGCCGCTCACCAACTCATCCAAGAGCAGGTCACCCGACATGTAGAGGTCAACCAATTTAGGCAGGTCGATTGCGGGACGCACGCTCCCGTAATTCGAGCCCAGGATCTTCTGGTCGGCCTCGGCGAGCACCAGTGGCTCGAAGCTCGCGCGCGCCCCGGTCGGCGGCAGGCCGACGATCACCGCGGCGCCCCCGAGGCCCAGCATCCCAATGGCCTGCTCGGTCGTCGTCGTCAGTCCAATGGCGTCAAAGACGTAGTCGGCTCCATCGGGAAGTAGTTCGCGCAATCCCTCGACCGGGTCACCCTCGGACGCGTCGAGTTCGTCGGTGGCGCCCATGGTCCGCGCCAGGGCGGTCTTGCTCGACCGAAGGTCGACCGCGACGATTCGCGAAGCCCCGACGAGGCGTGCGCCCTGCACCACGGAGAGCCCGACGCCACCACAGCCAATCACCACGACCGTAGCCCCCCCTTCGACGTTCGCCGTGTTGGTGACGGCGCCGACGCCGGTCGCCACGGCGCATCCGACCAACGCCATCGTGTCGAGCGGCGCGTCACTACGAATCTTGATCGCTCCGGACGCGGGCACCACGGCCTCTTCGGCGAAGGATGAGACGCCGAGGTAGTGGTAGACGACCCGCCCGCCCCGACTGAGTCGCGAGGTGCCGTCCTGGAGGACGCCACCGGGAGCCACCACCGTCGCGGCGACCTGACAGCGGGCTTCCTTGCCGGCGCGACAGTATCGGCACTGGCCGCACGGCGCCACCCACGACAGGACCACGTGGTCGCCTTCGCGAAGATCGCTCACCCCCGGACCGACTTCTAGGACGGTGCCCGACCCCTCGTGACCCATCACCAACGGCAGCGGCACCGTCCACTCACCGCGGCGCACGTGCAGATCCGAGTGGCAGACGCCGGCGGCGGCGATTCGCACGCGCACTTCGCCCGGGCC
>JAYSQJ010000248.1:0-8327 GCA_043721635.1 Acidimicrobiales bacterium
GGGCGCATCCTCTCGATGCCCGTCGGCGACGCCCTGCTGGGCCGGGTCGTGAATGCCCTGGGCGAGCCGATCGACGGCAAGGGCCCGCTGGTCAACCCCAAGCAACGACGCATGGAGATCCAGGCGCCCGGGATCACCGGACGTCAACCCGTCAGTGAGCCGCTCCAGACGGGCATCAAGGCCATCGACGCGATGACCCCCATCGGGCGCGGCCAGCGCGAACTGATCATTGGCGACCGCAAGACCGGCAAGACCACGGTCGCCGTCGACACGATCCTGAACCAGAAGGGCCAGGGCGTGAAGTGCATCTACGTCGCCATTGGACAGAAGAACTCGTCGGTCGCCCAGACGGTGAAGACCCTCGACGACTTCGGTGCGCTCGAGTACACCGTCGTCGTGGTCGCCTCGGCCGGCGACCCCGCGCCGTTCAAGTTCCTCGCGCCCTACGCCGGCTGCGCCATTGGACAGGAGTGGATGGACTCGGGTGAGCACGCCCTCGTCGTCTACGACGACCTCTCGAAGCAGGCCGAGGCCTATCGCCAGATCTCATTGCTGCTGCGCCGCCCACCGGGCCGCGAGGCCTACCCCGGCGACGTCTTCTACCTCCACAGCCGCCTGCTCGAGCGCGCGGCCAAGCTCAGCGACGAGCGCGGAGGTGGCTCGCTGACGGCGCTGCCGGTCATCGAGACCAAAGCCGGCGACATCTCGGCCTACATCCCGACCAACGTGATCTCGATCACCGACGGACAGATCTTCCTGCAATCGGACCTCTTCTACTCCGGCGTGCGCCCGGCGATCGACGTGGGCAACTCGGTGTCGCGCGTCGGGGGCGCCGCGCAGATCAAGGCGATGAGGTCGGTCGCGGGGACCCTGAAGATCGACCTGGCGCAGTTCCGCGACCTCGAGTCCTTCGCGACGTTCGGCTCCGAGCTCGACAAGTCCTCCCAGCAGCAGCTGGATCGGGGCTACCGGCTCACCGAGCTGCTGAAGCAGGGCCTCAACGCTCCCGTTGCGGTCGAGGAGCAGTGCGTCGCGATCTACGCCGGCACCAAGGGGTGGCTCGACGAGGTCCCGGTCGAGGACGTGCGCCGCTACGAGTCTGAGCTGCTGACCAACTTCCGGGCCCAGCACGCCGACCTGCTCGAGCAGATCCGCAACACCGGGACGCTGCCCGAGGCGTCGAAGTTGGACGCGGCCATGAAGTCGTTCAGTGACGGCTTCGCCGTCAGCACCCAGTAGCAACCGAAACAGTCGAGCGAGAGAGGAGGAGCGATGGCCGGTGGACAGGAACGCATCCTGCGTCGACGCATCAAGTCGGTGCAGTCGACGCGCAAGATCACCAAGGCGATGGAGCTGATCGCCGCCTCCCAGATCTCTCGTAGCCAAGCGCGCATCGTCGCGAATCGCCCCTACCGCCAGGGCATGAGGCGCATCATCGTCGAAGCGGCCCTCGCCGATCCGGCCGGGGCGGCGAAGCTGCTCGCGACGCCGACCGACGTCGGCGCGGCGATCGTGCTCGTCGTCACCGGCGACCGCGGACTGTCGGGCGCCTACAACTCCGCGGCGCTGCGCGCCGGGGAGCGCCTCGTGCGCACGCTTCGCGCCGAGGGGACCCACGTACGGCTCTTCTGCATTGGCAAGAAGGCCGGCGCCTTCTACCGCTTCCGCGGCATGGAGGTTGAGGAGAGCTTCGTCGGCTTCGTCGACCGCCCGTCCTTCAGCGACGCCCGAAGGGTCGCGAGCGTGGTCGGCGCCGCGTTCGTCGACGGCGAGGTCCAGCAGGTCCTGCTGGTCTCGACGCGCTTCCTCTCGGCCGCCACCCAGGCCGTCGAGGTCGAGCAGCTACTGCCCCTCGCGATGCCCGCGGTCCCCGTCGACGACGCGCCGAAGAAGTTGAAGGGCTACACCGAGTTCGAGCCCGAGGTGGAGAAGCTCCTCACCTCGCTCGCCCCGCGGGCCCTCGAGAGCGAGATCTTCTCGGCGCTGTTGGAGGGCGCGGCGTCGTTCCACGTCAGCCAGCAGCGCGCGATGGCCGCCGCCACCGAGAACGCGGACGAGCTCGGCCAGACCCTGAGTCGCATCATGAACCGAGCCCGCCAGGACTCGATCACCACCGAAATCATGGAAATCGTGAGCGGCGCCGAAGCGCTCCGCTCGGGAAAGTGAGATACCAATGACCATGGCACCCGAAAAGGCCACTCTCGAGACCGGGCGCGTCGTCGCGATCGCCGGGCCGGTGGTGGACGTCGAGTTCCCGCCGCACTCGTTGCCCGAGATCAACCACGCCGTCGAGGTCGACATCGTCATCGACGGCCAGACGGTCACGGTCACCGCCGAGGTGGCTCAGCAGATCGGCGAGGGCCGCGTGCGCTGCGTGTGCATGAAGCCGACCGACGGCCTCGTTCGCGGTGCCGTAGTGCGCCAGACCGGCCGGGGGATCACCGTGCCCGTCGGCGACGCGGTGCTCGGCCACGTCTTCAACGTGATCGGGGAGTGCCTCGACACCGACGACATTGGACCGGTGGAGGACCACTGGGAGATCCACCGCAGCGCCCCGGCCTTCGACCAGCTCGAGCCGCGCGCCAACATGTTCGAGACCGGCATCAAGGTCGTCGACCTGTTGGCCCCGTACGTCCAGGGCGGCAAGATCGGACTCTTCGGCGGGGCCGGCGTCGGCAAGACCGTCTTGATCATGGAGATGATCCGACGCGTGGCCGAGCAGCACGAGGGCGTGTCGGTCTTCGCCGGTGTGGGGGAGCGCACCCGCGAAGGCACCGACCTCCTGATCGAGATGCGCGAGTCGGGCGTCATCGAGAAGACGGCGCTCGTCTACGGCCAGATGGACGAACCACCGGGCGTGCGGCTGCGCGTGGCACTGGCGGCGCTGACCATGGCCGAGTACTTCCGCGACGTGAAGAACCAGGACGTCTTGTTGTTCGTCGACAACATCTTCCGCTTCGTGCAGGCCGGCTCCGAGGTGTCGACCCTGCTCGGGCGCATGCCGAGCGCGGTGGGCTACCAGCCGACGCTGGCCGACGAGATGGGTGAGCTCCAGGAGCGCATCACCTCGACGCGGGGCCGCTCGATCACTTCGCTGCAGGCCGTCTACGTGCCGGCGGACGACTACACCGACCCGGCACCGTTCACGACGTTCACCCACCTGGACGCGACCACCGAGCTCAGCCGCCAGATTGCCGCGCTGGGCATCTACCCGGCGGTCGACCCCTTGACCTCGACGTCGAACATCCTCGCGCCCGAGATCGTCGGGGAGCGCCACTACGCCGTCGCGCGCCAGACCCAGCAGATCCTCCAGCGCTACAAGGAGCTCCAAGACATCATTGCGATCCTCGGCCTCGACGAACTCTCCGAAGAGGACCGCATCACGGTGACCCGAGCTCGTAAGATCCAGCGCTTCCTGTCCCAGCCGATGTTCGTTTCCAAGATCTTCACCGGCATCGACGGCATCAACGTGCCCGTGCAGGAGACCATTGAGTCCTTCGAGCACCTCGTCAAGGGCGACCTCGACATCTACCCCGAGCAGGCGTTCCTCAACGTCGGCGGAGCGTCGGACGTCGAGCGCAAGGCCGCCGAGCTCCAGAGGGACTAGACGTGGCCACGTTGAAGGTAGAGATCGTCACGCCCGAGTCGGCGCTGTGGGTGGGCGAGGCCAAGGCCCTCGTCGCGCGCTCGTCCGACGGTGACTTCACGATCCTGCCCCAGCACACCGAGACCGTCGGTGACATCGTCGCGGGCGTCGTGCGGGTCGACACGGCCGACGGCGAGATCTCCTTCGCCGTGCACGGCGGCTTCTTCCAGGTCGGTCCCGACGAGGCCGAGGGCGTCACCCTGGCCACCGTTCTCGCCGGCGTCGCGGAGAAGACGTCCGACATCGACGTGGCGCGAGCTCAGGTCGCCAAGGAGGTGGCCGAGACGCAGATCGCGGTGGAGATGAGGAACGAGCAGCACGACACCGCGTCGCACCTGCTCGCCCACGCGGACCTCGCGCGCGCCGAGTTGCGACTGCGCGCGGCGAGCAAGTAGCCGGCTACCAGGACGAGACGTAGTCCAGCAGGTCCTTCTTCTCGTGCTCGAGCTCGTCGAAGCGGGCCTTCACGACGTCGCCGATCGAGATCATCCCCACCAGGTTGCCCTCCTCGACTACGGGGACGTGGCGAATGTGGCGTTCGGTCATCAGGCCCATCAGTTCGGTCACTGTGGTCGACTCGTCGCACGTGGTGACGTCGGTCGACATCAGCTCAGAGACCGTCGCCTGGAGCGCTTCCTCGCCCCGGGTGGCCAGGGCGCGAACGACGTCGCGCTCGCTGAAGATGCCCACGAGCGGGGCCGTCGGGCCGGTCACGATGAGCGCTCCGATGCCGCGCTCCTTCAAGACATGCAGGGCGTCGGTGACCGTGCGCTCCTGGGAGATGGTGGCCACGTCGCGACCTTTGGTGGTCAGAAGATTCGAGACTCGCATGCTCTCTCCTTGTTCACTCGCCGGCTTCAGCACGGCATTGGTTCTACGTTTGGACCTTACGCGCAGGACATTAGAGGCGCAACATGGGAAGCGACAACACGGGATAAGGGTTTCGCGTACGTCGTGAAAGTTCTCACGAGACTCAGAATCCCGCCGACGTGAACTCCTCGAGTTTGTTGTGACGGTGGAACGTCTCGATCGTGCGCACGGTACCCGATCGCGATCGCACGACCATCGACTGCGTCGTCGCGCCGAAGTCGTGGAAGCGCACGCCGCGCAGGAAGTCGCCGTCGGTGATGGCGGTCGCGGAGAAGAAGCAGTTGTCGCTCGCCACGAGGTCGTCGGTCGAGAGCACGCGCGTGAAGTCGTAGCCGAGGGCCTCGGCCTCTCGGCGCTTCTCCGCGCTCGACGCGTGCAAGATCCCCTGGATCTCGCCACCGAGTCCCTTGAGGGCGGCCGCGGCGATGACGCCTTCGGGCGTGCCGCCGATCCCGAAGAGCACGTCGGCGCCCGAGTTGGGCCAGCCGGGGGCGATGGCGCCCGCGACGTCGCCGTCGGTGATCGAGAGCACCCTCGCTCCGGCCTCACGCACCTCGGCGATCAGGTCGGTGTGGCGTGGTCGGTCGAGGATCACGACGCCGAGCTCTTGGACAGGCTTCTTCAGCCGCTTCGAGAGCTCGGCGAGGTTGTCCGTCGCCGAGGCGTTGATGTCGACCGAGCCCCGTCCGCGCGGACCCACGGCGACCTTCTTCATGTAGAAGCAGGGACCGGGATTGAACATCGTCCCGCGCTCGGAGAGCGCGATGACCGAGATCGCCCCGTTGCGGCCCATGGCCGTGAGCCGGGTGCCGTCAATCGGATCGACGGCGATGTCGACCTGGGGAGGGCGGCCGTCACCGATGTGCTCGCCGTTGTACAGCATCGGGGCTTCGTCCTTCTCGCCCTCGCCGATGACGACGATGCCGTCCATCGCGACCGCGCCGAGTACGAAGCGCATGGCGTCGACCGCGGCACCGTCGGCGGCGTTCTTGTCGCCCCGTCCGGACCAGCGGGCGGCGGCGATCGCCGCGGCCTCGGTGACACGGATCATCTCGAGCGCGATGTTGCGATCGGGCCTGGATGGTGGCTGCACGACTTCAGAGTAGCCCGCAGTCGTGCCGTCCCCGGTCGAGGTTCTCGGGCTTCGGGCGATACCGACAATACTTGAGGGGTGAGCTCTCTCGTGGTGAAGCCGGCCGGAGCCCTCGAAGGTGAGGTGCGCGCACGCGGCGCCAAGAACGCGGTACTGAAGCAGATGGCGGCCTGCCTGCTCGCGACCGGGCGCCACCACCTGACCAACGTCCCGGACATCACTGACGTCCGGGTCATGAGCGAACTGCTCGTGGCGCTCGGCTGCTCGGTCGATCGATCGGCGCAGCACGAGCTCGCGGTCACGGTGCCCGAGTGCGACGAGATCAACCCCGTCGCCCCGGCCCACCTCTTCGAGGCCATGCGCGCCTCCATCGTGGTCCTCGGTCCGTTGCTGGCGCGCTGCGGACGGGCCAACATGGCGCTGCCGGGAGGCGACGACTTCGGGCAGCGCCCGATCAACTTCCACACCGACGGGCTGACGGCGATGGGCGCGACCTTCCACAACGACCGACACTCCATCCACGCCACCACCGAGCGCCCCCGTCTGCGCGCGACGCGGATCACCCTCGAGTACCCCAGCCACACCGCCACGGACAATCTCCTGATGGCCTGCGTGCTCGCCAACGGCCGCTCGGTGATCGACAACGCCGCGCGCGAGCCCGAAGTGGAGGACCTGGGTCGCCAGCTGATCGCCATGGGCGCCCAGATCGACGGGCTCGGCACGTCGCGGCTCACGATCGACGGTGTCGCGCGGCTGGCACCGGCGACCCACGAGGTCGTGACCGACCGGGTCGTGTCGGCGACGTATCTCGCCGCGGCCCTGATCACCGGCGGCCGGGTGCGGGTGCTCGACGCCCGCCCCGAGCACATGGAGATGCTGCTGCGAAAAATCCAGGCGATGGGCGCCGAGCTCGACCTCACCGGCCCCGGCATACTGGCCCAGGGGCCGAGTCGCCCGCACGCCTGCGACGTCGCCACCCTGCCGTTCCCGGGGGTGGCGACCGACTACAAGCCGCTTATCACGACCGTGCTCAGCGTGGCCGATGGTGTCTCGGTCGTGACCGAGAACCTCTTCGTGGGCCGCTTCCGCTACGTCGACGAGCTAGTGCGCTTGGGCGCCAGTATCACGACCGAGGGGCACCACGCCATGATCCGCGGGGTCGAGCGCCTCGGCGGGACGACCGTCGAGGCCACCGACATCCGCGCCGCGGCCGCCCTGGTCCTCGCGGGGCTCGTGGCCGAAGGTGAAACCACCGTCTCGGGCGTGGCGCACGCGGACCGCGGCTACGAGGACTTCGTCGGCCGGCTCCAGGGCCTCGGCGCCAACATCGAACGGGTGCCGTGATCCCGCGCGACCCGGCCGAACTGGTCGACCTGGCGCGCGAGGGCTCGCGCACGGCGCTCGCGCGACTGCTGACTTACGTGGAGTCGGGTGGCCCCGCCCAGCTGGCCACGGCCGCGCTCGCCTACGCCGCTCCGGCCCCGTACGTGGTCGGGCTCACTGGTGCGCCGGGCGCGGGCAAGTCGACCCTCACCGACCAGCTGATCACCACGGCCCTCAAACGGGGCTCGTTCGACGCGACGGCCGACTTCGACGAGGTCGGCGTACTCTGCGTTGACCCGAGCTCGCCCTTCACGGGCGGCGCGATCCTCGGCGACCGCATCCGGATGCAGGACCACGCCACCAACGACCACGTCTTCATCCGTTCCATGGCCACGCGCGGCCACCTCGGCGGACTCTCGTTGGCCGTGCCCGACGCCGTGCGGGTCCTCGGCGCCGCGAACTTCCGCCTGGTGATGGTCGAGACAGTCGGCGTCGGCCAGATGGAGGTGGAGATCGCTTCGGCCGCCGACACCACCGTCGTCGTCACCAACCCGGGCTGGGGCGACGCCATGCAGGCCAACAAGGCCGGCCTGCTCGAGGTCGCCGACATCTTCGTCATCAACAAGGCCGACCGGGCCGGCGTTCGCGAGACCCGGCGCGACCTCGAACAGATGCTCGACCTGGGCGGCGCGAAGGAGTGGCGACCGACGATCCTCGAGACCGTCGCCACCTCCGACACGGGCACCGAGGAGCTCTGGGACGCCATTGGCGACCATCGCCGATTCGTCAGCGGCGCTCGCCTCGAGGAGCATCGCCGCCGGCGGATGCGCGCCGAGCTCGACAAGGTCATCGCGGCGATGGTGCGCTCGCGAATCGGCGAGCTCGCGCACGGCGAATCCTACGAGGAGCAGGTGAACGCACTGCTCGCTGGCTCGACCGACCCCTACCGGGCCGCGCAGGCTCTACTGGACGACCAGTGATCGCCGCCTCGGTCGCCTACGACCTCGTCTTTCTCGTGCACCTCCTGGCGGCGATCGCCACGCTGGTCGTGCTGGTCACCATGAGGTTCTCGGCCATCGCAGTGCTGCGCGGCGCCGACGCCGACCAGCAGCGCCGCCGCTTTCCGGGGCGGCGAAACTGGGCGGCCCGCGTCATACACGTGCTGCCGGCGACCGGGTTCGTGATGTCGCTCAGCGGCGACAGCTCGGTGTCCCTGTCGCGGCCCTGGATCGGAGTCGGACTGCTCTGCTACCTTGGCGCCGCCGGGCACCTCGAGGCGAGAACGCTACCGCTCGAGCGGGTGGTGGCTGACACGATTGCCCACCACGGGTTGGCGTCGCCCGACCGGGGCCGTCAGCTGGTGAGGTCGCTCGACGTGCTGCTCGGGCTGATCGG
>JAYSQJ010000249.1:0-8581 GCA_043721635.1 Acidimicrobiales bacterium
TGGTAGCTGCGAACTCCGGCAAAGGCAGCGGAGGCGGAGGGACCTCTAGCAATGCGACGATCACCCTCGCGGAAGCACCCGCCACCACGCCGACCTACATCTTCCCGTTCATGGCCTGTCCCGTCTTCTCGGTCGCGAACATCAGTGCGTTCGACTACGAAATGTACCGTCCGCTGTACTGGTTCGGCTGGAAGAACACGGCCTCCGAGGTCCCTAGCCTGTCTCTCGCCAATCAGCCCGTGATGAGCAACGCTAACAAGACCGTGACGGTCACCATGAAGGGCTGGAAGTTCGCCAACGGCCAGACCGTCAACGCTCAGTCGGTCATGTTCTTCCTTAACATGTTCAAGGCCAACCCCTCGGGCTACTGCGGCTACAACAAGGGATACGGAATCCCCGACCAGGTGGCGAGCGCCAAGGGTTCGGGCAACACGTTGACGCTCACGTTCAGCCGGCCCATGAACCCCTATTGGCTGCTCTACAACAACCTCTCCTTGCTGACGCCGATGCCCGACAGTTGGGACATCACGGCTCCGGGGCAGAAGTCCACTTGCGCCTCGGGCACCTACGGTGCGGCGGCGACTAACAAGGCGTGCGTGGCCGTCTACAAGTACCTCGACGGCCAGTCCAAGAAGGTCGCAACCGCCACGGATGCGATGTGGCAGAGCGGCGACGACGGCCCGTGGAAGCTCACACAGTTCGACAACCTCGGTGACGTGACCTTCGTGCCCAACACTAAGTACTCAGGTCCCCAAAAGGCACAAGTCGCGATGGTGAAGGAAGTTCCCTACGCCTCGGCCTCCGCAGAGCAGACGGCCCTTCGCTCCGGTTCGATCACCATCGGGTACGTCGACAACGGCGTCTTGACTTCGAACGGGACCCCCGACAAGCCCGGGGCCAACTGGTCACCGATCGCGAGCAAGTACAACCTCGAGGTCGGCCCGCCCTGGTCGGTCAACTACGCGGCGCTGAACCTGGACCCCAAGAGCAAGCAGGCGGTGTTCCTCCAGCAGCTCTACATCCGCCAGGCCCTGCAAATGACCGTCAACCAGACGGGCATGATCGACAAGATTCAGAAGGGCTACGGCTACCCCCAGATAAACCCGCTGCCGCCAGTCACGCCCGCGAACATTAAGGGCAACGCCTCGGACGTCAGCCCCTACCCCTACAACCCGGCCCAGGCGTCGGCACTGCTGAAGAGCCACGGTTGGGTCCTGACGGGTGGCACGCTGACCTGCTCTAGGGTCGGCACGGCGTCCAATCAATGCGGTGCGGGGATCACGAACGGCCAGAAGTTGGCCCTGTCGATGCTCTACGCCACCGGAACACCGGTGACCAACCTCGAGGTCAACACCGAGGTCTCCGAATGGAAGTCGATCGGCATCGCCATGACCACCAGCTCGGCGACCTTCAACAGCGTGATCGGCACGTGCAACGCCAACTCCGGTGCGTGGAGCATCTGTTGGTGGGGTGCGGGCTGGATCTACGCACCCGGCATCTACCCGTCGGGCGAGGTCCTGTTCGTACCGGGCGGCGGCTTCAACCCCGGCGCCTTCAGCAACGCCCAGCTCACCGCCTCGGTCCAACAGACTGACTTCGGCACGGCCAACCTGGGCAACTTCGCCAACATCGCGGCGAAGGTCCTGCCTGATCTGTACGAGCCCAACGGGACGAACAGCTTCGTGGCTAACGGCATCGGCGAGGTGAGCAAGTCCCTCAAGGCCTCGGTGATCGGGCTCACGCCGAACCCGCTCACGAACTTCATGCCGGAGTACTACCACTTCTAGGATCCACCGGAACCCTGAATGATTCGAAAGAAGGCGGCCCGCGAGGGCCGTCTTCTTTCGTCGTCGACACTCGTCAGCCTCGTCCTACCCCGTGGCCGTCGGGCGCCCCTAGTCGCCCAGAACTGGACTGGTAAACTTCCCAGATGTTCACCTACATCCTGCGACGACTGGTCCAATCGGTCATCGTCTTGCTGGTGGTGGTACTGATCACGTTCACCCTCCCCTACTTCGAACCGAACGGGCTCCTCGCGCCGGCCTACGCGGTGCTCACCACCCACGCCAGCGCCTACAACGTGCACCAGTGGGGCCTCCAGCACGGGATGTTCCATCCCTTTCTCGTGCGCTTCTGGTCCTACCTCGACCAGGTCTTCGTCCACTTCAACCTGGGCTTCTCCTACAAGCAGAACCAGTCGGTGTGGAGCATCATCTCGACGTACGTGCCCCGTACGATCTGGCTCGCCCTCTCCTCGCTCTTGCTCACCGTCCTCATCGCCATCCCCCTGGGCGTCTACCAGGCCTCGCGGCGCAACAGCACCTTCGACTACGTCGCGACCGGCACGGCCTTCGTGCTCTACGGCATCCCGGCCTTCCTGCTAGGCATCTTGATGCTGCAGTTCTTCAGCTTCGGCTGGCTCCACCTGCCCGCCTCTCCCCCCGCGGGCGTCGCACCGTGGGCGATGTTCACCGACCCGACCTCGTTCATCCTCCCAGTGCTGACGCTGACGCTGCTGAGCATCGCGTTCCTCAGCCGGTTCATGCGCAGCGCCGTCTTGGAAGTTCTCGTCCAGGACTACATCCGCACGGCCAAGGCCAAGGGCTGCAACAACCGCCAGATGCTCTTCCGACACTCCTTTCGCAACGCCCTCGGCCCGATCATCATCATCCTGGGCCTCTACATTCCAGGTCTCCTGGGTGGAGCCGTCGTCATCGAGAGCGTGTTCAACTACAGCGGTCTGGGAATCCAACTCGTCGGCGCCGCCACCGGCCTCGACGTGCCCACGGTGCTGGGCATCACGCTGCTCGTCTCGATACTGACACTGTTGGGCAACCTTTTCGCCGACATCATGCTCGGGGTCGTCAACCCCCGCATCCGAATTGAGGGCAAGAACTCGTGAGCGAGCTCCCCGGAGCCCCGCTGCCCGAGGCGATGGTGATGACGGCCAACGTGGCCGACTTCGAGGTGGGCCACGCAATCGTCCCGATGTGGAGGCAGCGACTACGGATCTTCCTCCACAACAAGCTCGCCATCGCCTCGGTGCTCTTCCTCCTCGCGACCGTCGCCTTTTGCTTCCTCGGACCGATCCTGCACCACACGAACCAGACCAACCAGTCCCAGGCGCTCAACACTGCCTTCAACGCTCCTCCGTCGGCGCAGCACTGGCTCGGCACGGACAGCTCGGGCTTCGACGAGTTGGGCCGGATCATGTTCGGGGGCGAGTACTCGCTCAGCCTCGGGATGCTCGCCGGCCTCATCACCATCATCGTCGGCACGATCTACGGGATGGTCTCGGGCTTCCTCGGCGGCATTGTCGACACCCTGATGATGCGCCTGCTCGACGCCCTGCTGTCGATCCCCCTCTTGTTCCTCCTGATCACCCTGATATCGGTCTTCACCCGTTCGACGCTCTTTCTCATCGTGATCATCGGCGTCACGGGATGGTTCGCCAACGCGCGCATCATTCGCGGCGACGCGTTGCTCATCAAGAAGCTGGAGTACTCCCAGGCGGCCACCGCCATGGGGGCGCCGAAGTGGCACATCATCCGTCGCCACGTCTTCCCCAACTCAATGAGCAACATCGTGACCGTGGCCACCTTCTCGGTGGCCGACGCCATCTTGTTCCTCTCCACGCTCGGATTCCTCGGTCTGGGCATCCCCGATCCCCAGACCGACTGGGGCACCATGATGCAAAACGGCGCCGTCGTCCAGCCCAACGGCTACTGGTGGGAGATCTATCCGACGGCCCTGCTCTTCGTGCTGGTGATCGTGGCGATCACCTACGTCGGCGAGGCCCTGCGCGACGCCTTCGAGGTGAGGCTCCTCGAGCGCTAGAACCCGGAGAACGACGAGGCCCGGGTCCAGACGGCGGGTGGCCTAGGGACGTCGCGCCAACGCCACGGGCGTCTTCATCGGGAAATGGCACGCCGCCTGCTGGGACTCGCCGAAGTTTTGGAACTCCGGCTCCTCGTTGGCGCAGATGTCTTGGGCCTTGGGACAGCGGGTCCGGAATCGACATCCCGACGGCGGGTGGACCGACGACGGCAGCTCACCGACGACCTGGCGTCCCCTGCGGCGGCGCGCCTCCTCGGGGTCGGGCACCGGAACGACGTCCAAGAGCCCCCTCGTGTACGGGTGGGCCGGCGAGCGAAAGACCGACTCCGCGTCGCCAATCTCAACGATCTTGCCGAGGTACATGACCGCGATCGTGTCGGCCATGTAGTAGACGACCGCCAGGTCGTGGCTCACCATCACGTACGAGAGGTTGTACTGGCGCTGGAGCTCTTTCATCAGATTGAGGATCTGCGCCTGGATCGACACGTCGAGCGCCGACACCGGCTCGTCGGCGACGATGAGGCGGGGGTTGAGGGCCAGAGCCCGCGCGAAGCCGATCCGCTGGCGCTGGCCACCGGAGAACTCGTGGGGGTAGCGGTCGGCCGCCATCCGGTCGAGGCCGACCGAGAGAAGCATCTCCGAGACCCGATTGGCCTGCTCGGCCTTCGAGCCCTGTCGTTGGACCATCAGGGGTTCGCCGATGATCTGGCCCACCTTCATGCGCGGGTCGAGCGACGAGTAGGGGTCCTGGAACATCATTTGGCGGTCCCGGCGGTCGGCCTTCGAGGGCTTGTGGCCCTTGGCCGAGACCAGGTGACCATCGAAGTAGATCTCGCCGGCCGTCAGGGGATCGAGGCCCACCAGCATCCGCCCGATGGTCGTCTTGCCGCATCCCGACTCGCCCACGAGTCCGAAGGTCTCGCCCTCGGTGACCGTGAACTTGACCTTGGAGACCGCGTGGACGGCCCCGACGTTGTGGCGCACGAGCCCGCCCTTGATGGGGAACTCCTTCACCAGTCCCTCGACGCGCATCAGTTCCTTGCGCTCCGTCGGCGCCTTCGTCGGGCGGGTCGAGAGCACCGTGGGCGGGGCGACCTCGAGGGGTCCCGACGTCGGATGAAAGCACGCGTAGAGGTGCTCACCCTCGCGGGTGAGCGGCGGGTCCTCGACGCGGCACCGGTCGGTGGCGTAGACGCAGCGCGGCGCGAAACGGCACCCGACGTTCTCCTTGGTGAGGTCCGGCGGCATGCCGGCGATCGACGCCAGCTCGTGCTTCGTCGTGTTCTCCAGGTTAGGCATCGAGGCGAGCAGGGCCTGGGCGTAGGGGTGGCGCATCGAGTGGAAGAGGTCCGTCGTCGCCGCCTCCTCGGCCTTCTTGCCCGCGTACATCACCACCACCCGGTCGGCCCGTCCGGCGATGACCCCGAGGTCGTGGGTGATCAGGAGCATCGCCATGTCCAGCTCGGTGCGCAGATTGTCGAGGATGTCGAGGATCTGGGCCTGGATCGTCACGTCGAGCGCCGTCGTCGGTTCGTCGGCGATCAAGAGCTTGGGCTCACAGACCAGCCCCATGGCGATGATGACGCGCTGGCGCAGCCCCCCGGACAACTCGAAGGGGTACTGCTCTAATCGCTCGGCCGGGCTCGGCATCTCCACCATCTCGAGCACCTCGAGGGCGCGCTTGCGGGCTTCATCGTGGGTCGCGCCCTTGTGGATCCGCAGACCCTCGCCAATCTGGCGCCCGATCTTCATCGTCGGATTGAGCGAGCTCATTGGATCCTGGGGGATCAGCGCGACGACGCTGCCGCGCTGACGTTGCATCTCCTCCTCGGAGAGCGACGCCATGTCCACTCCGTTCAAGAAGACGCTGCCCGAGGTGATCTTCCCGCTTCCCGGGAGCAGTCGCATGACCGCGAGGCCCGTCGTGGTTTTGCCACAGCCCGACTCCCCCACCAGCCCCACGCACTCGCCCGCGCCGATCGACAGCGAGAAGTCGTCCACGGCGGTGGCCACAGTGTTGCGGCTCGCGAACTGGACCGAGAGATTGTTCACGGAGAGCAGCGAGGGCATGGTTGTCGAATCTTACTCTCTCCCCTGAAAATCGGTCCTTGGTGGCCTCTCGTCAACCGTTCGATTTCAACTCAGGAACGTCTAACTCGCGAGGAGGTGCCAAGTCCGTCGGTGGTGTCGACACGGACCGTCCTCACGCAGCGCCTGCAGGTGCCTGGGCGCCCCGTAGCCCTTGTTCTGCGCCCAGCCGTAGTGCTCGAACTCGGCGCCCAGGGCGACCATCAGGTCGTCGCGGTGGACCTTGGCCAGCACCGAGGCCGCCGCGATCGTGGCGCAGCGGCGATCGCCCTTGACGACGGTGGTTACCGCGAGCTCCTCGTAGGACAGCCGAGGCGGCGCCACACAGTCAACGGCGATGTCGAGCGGGGCGCGAAGGAGGTTGAAGGATCCGTCGAGCAGCGCGTGCGTCGGACGGACCGACAGACCGTCGATCGCCCTGGTCGCCGCGACGGCCAGCGCGAGCCGAAGACCCCAGGCGTCGATCTCGCCGGCGCTCACCGAACCGAGCGACCACGCGGTGGCCCAGGCCTCGAGCGGGGCCACTAGGGCCTCGCGGCGCGCCGGCGTCAGCAATTTCGAGTCGTTGAGTCCCTTCGGAGGCGACGCCAGGTCGGTGATGACGACCGCGCCCACGGTCAGCGGTCCGGCGAGCGCTCCACGTCCCACCTCGTCGACGCCGACCACCACCTCGCCACGCTCCAGCAACGGACGCTCGATCACGAGCAGGTCGACGTTCGCGGGGGTCACCCGCTAAGGCTACCGGCGACGAAGTGAGGCGACGATCCCTGACACCGCCGCGGGCGCCGAGAGCCCACTCGTAGTATCAACGTCATGACTGTCGACTACGAGTGGGACTGGGAGGACCTCACGCGCCGACACTCGCTCGGGTGGGTGACGGCGCGCGCGAAGGGTCGGCTGGTCGGTTTTGTCAACGTCGTGGGGGACGGCCTCGTGCACGCAGGGATCCAGGACGTCATGGTCGACGTCGCGACCCGCCACCAAGGAGTTGGCCGTCGGCTGGTCGACGTCGCACGCGAAGGGGCTCGTGAGGCTGGTTGCGAATGGCTCCACGTCGACTTCGACGAGTCTCTGGCACCCTTCTACCTCGACTCGTGCGGCTTCACGCCGACCCGCGCCGGCCTCTATGCGCTGCAGCGCGAGACGCCCAGCGCCTCGCTACCGTGAGTCCCTCCAGCGCGTCCGAGGTCCCGAGCGCACCTCGCCACGCCATCGTGGTGCCGCTGAAGCACTTCGACGCCGCGAAGGGCCGGCTTCGCCTGGGGGGGATCGAGGAGGTGTCCGCGCTCGCCCGTCGACTCGCCGAGGGCGTCGTACGACGCTGCGCGCCACGCCACGTGATCGTCCTCACCGAGAGCGACGAGGTCAGCGCATTCGCGACCGAGCTCGGCGCCGAGGTGTTGGTCTCGGACGCGACGGACCTCAACGAGGCCGTGCAGCACGCCTACGAGGCGCTCTCGGAGCGCTACGACCAGCTCGTCGTCGTCCACGGCGACCTGCGATGTCCCGACGGCCTCGGGCAGTTCGATCCCGGGCCCGGCGTCACGATCGTGGCCGACCATCACGGGACCGGCACCAACGTCCTCGCGGTCCCCACCGGCGTCGGCTTCCGGTTCGCCTACGGCCCCGATTCGGCGCCGCGCCACCGTCGAGAGGCCCAGCGCCTGAGGCTTGATTGGCGCCTGATCACCGACAGCCCCTGGCGATTCGACGTCGACGAGCCCGAAGACCTGGACTAATCGGGCCCGGACGGCACTCGAGGGGGGCCGGAGCCCCCCTCGAACACCAATCCCCGAAGGGACGACTACTTCCTTGCCGCAGCCTTCTTGGCCGGACGCTTCTTCGCGGCGGCCTTCTTCGCGGCCGGACGCTTCTTCGCGGCGGCCTTCTTCACTGGGCGCTTCGCGGCAGCCTTCTTGGCCGGACGCTTGGCAGCCTTCTTCGCCGGAGCCTTCTTGGCTACCTTCTTAGCAGCGGCCTTCTTTGCAGGGGCCTTCTTCTTGGCAGCCTTCTTGGCCGGAGCCTTCTTGGCTGGAGCCTTCTTCTTCGCGGCTAGTGCCACTTTCCCTCCTTGGGACTTAACGTTGAATCAATTTGGGACCTCAAGTCCGCCACCGTGGCGATCTCGAAATCGGGTACCGCATTGACACGTGAACTCGCTCATGGGCTACCCAGCATCCCTGCTGTGCGGCGACTGATCGCAGTGCACGGTCCTACGCGAAGAAGCGTTTCGTTGAAACGTTGCGAACAACGATTCACACTACGTTCACCTCCTCCGCAGAAGGACATTCAAAAGTTCACTCGCTTTCGACACCAATGTCAAGCATTTCGAACTTTTCTTCAACAGATGTCATGAGTGACGATTGACAACGGCATCTACTTGGGACGAGGTGCCAACGGCGACGCGATGAGCGGCGCCGAACGATCGACGCTCGTATTGGGTCCCAGTCGTAGCGGAAAGACATCGTCGTTGGTGCTTCCGAATCTCCTGATCACCGACCGTTCCTGCGTAGTCACGTCGACGAAGAACGACGTCGTGTCGCTCATGTCGCGCACTCGTCGTGAAGGCGCGACACTGCTCTTCGATCCGTCGGGAACCGTGACGACACCGCCCGGGGTGCATCGAATCGGCTATTCACCAATTAGACAATCTTTA
>JAYSQJ010000250.1:0-2194 GCA_043721635.1 Acidimicrobiales bacterium
ACGACCGGCGTTCGGCCGATCAGATCGAGGACCGACGCGTAGCGGGCCACTACCGAGCGCCTCCGGCGACGGCGGGCAGCAGCGTGATCTCGTCGCCGTTGGCAACCGGCGCGTCGACGCCACCGAGGTACCGTACGTCGTCGTCGTTGACGTAGACGTTGAGAAATCGGTGCAGCGTCCCGTCCTCATTCAACAGCTGGCCCTTGACCCCCGGGTGCGTCGCCGTCAACTGAACGAGGATCTCACCGATGGTGGTCCCTTCGACCGAGACTGTCGCGTCGCCGCCCATGGCCGGTCGAAGCACGGTGGGGATGCGAACTTGTGCCGTCATGACTCTTCCTTCACTCGGTCGGACTATTCCTGACCAACCCAGTCAACATTACCGGACGGGCCGGTCACTGTGACGCCTCGTTCGGCCTCGGAGGACGGTAAAAGAAGGCCAGTTAGAGGGCTGCTCCACCGACGCCGAGTAATATCGTGCACCAAAGGCTCGTCGTCATCGACCAACGGTAGGGATGCCACGCGTAATCGAGCGAGTACTTTCCCGCGCCCAGCGTGCCGGCGGCCAGCGCCATGATCGCGACGCAGAGGTTGTACTCGACTCCCTCGCCCTTTCGAAAGTTGAAAAAGCCGTTCCTGCGGTGCACCGTGACAATTGCCACGACCATTAGCGCGATGAGGCCGGCAGCGGCGAACTGTGTGAGTAGCCCGACCGTCAGCAGCACGCCGACACCCAGTTCAGTCGTGGCGGCCGCGTAGGCGTTGATCCGACCCGCCTTCATGCCAATACGTTCGAACCATATGGCGGTGCCGGCGATCTTGCCCCCGCGAAAGAACTTCTGGAACCCGTGGGCGAAGATCATCAGTCCGAGAAAGCCCCTCGTGATCAAGAGAACAATGTTGAACACGACTGGGCCACCACCGTTGGTCAGACTGAGCGCCGTGTTCATAAGGTCTCCCATCCGCCCTCCGCATGCCCGAGGCGATTGGAAGGTAGAGGAGCCTAATGGGCGAGCTCTACTTCGGTGACCGTGCCGTCAACCATCCGGTAGCCGCGAACGACCGCCGGAACATCGCGCAACGAAACGAGGACGTAGTGCCATTCGGGGTCGGGCGCCTGAGCGATGTCGGTCGGACTCGGGTAGGCCTCGGAGTGGGTGTGGGAGTGGAAGACGCCGAGCACGTGCAGACCCTCGACGTCGGCGCGCCGGTAGGCCTTCAGAAGGACCCGACTGTCGATCTCGTAGAGCTTGGCTGAATCGGCCACGTTAGGACTCGCCACGACCTCGGTGACGGTGCCGTCACCGTCACCGAGCAACAGCCCACACCCTTCGTTGGGCAGTGCGCGGAGGCAGGTCGCGACCATGGCCTCTCGGTGGACCGAGCCAATTGTGAGCACTCGCTCACCCTACCGACCCGGACCAAGCGGGTAGGCCCCTTCACTACGCTGGTGGGATGGCTCGAGCCAAGCAGATGCAAGAGCGGCGCGCCAAGAACAAGGACGAAGCCGGCGGTGGCGACCGAGTGGTCGCCACCAATCGCCGCGCCCGATACGACTACGAGATCATCGAGACAATGGAATGCGGCATCATGCTCACCGGATCCGAAGTCAAATCAATGCGTGAGGGCAGGGCCCAGATCGCCGAGAGCTACGCCCGCTTCGACGAGGGCGAGCTCTGGCTTTACCAAATGCACGTCCCGCCGTGGGTGTACGCCGTCGGCTTCGGCAGTCACGATCCCGATCGCCGGCGCAAACTCCTCGCTCACCGCCACGAGCTCGACGACTGGCACGGCGAAACGAGGACTCAGCCGCTCACCATGGTCCCGCTCAAGCTGTACTTCAAGGACGGAAGGGCCAAGGTCGACCTCGCCCTCGCGAAGGGCCGCAAGCAGCAGGACCGTCGCCAGGCGATCGCCAAGCGCGACGCTGACCGCGAGGTTGCGCGGATGGTGCGCAACGTCGAGAAGTTCGGCTGATCTCTCTTCCACCGATTCAATCGAATTCTCGACCTGCGACCACGACGCCGTTTGCGCCCGAAAGTTACGGGTGGCCAACGCGGTAGGCTGGCGGTGCAGCCACGTCGGCTGTGCGGTAACGAGGGGGTGAATGGTCTCGACATCGGTCGTCGAGGTGAAAGAAGCGAGCCGTGGTCTCCGGAACCACGTTAAAGAGCCGGAAACTATAAATAAACGC
>JAYSQJ010000251.1:0-2453 GCA_043721635.1 Acidimicrobiales bacterium
CGTGGGACCGAAGTACCGTGCGGACATCTTGAAGATCGCCAAGGGTGGCCCGGGAGCCGTCGTGGTTTCCACGTTCGCCGCAGGCGTCAAGGCGTTGAAGGCCGGCAAGATGATTCAGTACTTCGGCGTCGGCGGCAAGTACCAGTTCGACAAGTTCCAGACGGCGTACGGGTTGTTCGAGGACGACCAGTTCAACGCTGACGGTACGACCTTCTCGGCGGGGAGTCTGGGACTCTGCACCCTGGTCTCGTGTAAGTAGCGATGCGTCGCTTGGATCGCGGCAACGGTGTCTCGTTGCCGCGGTCCAAGATGTCGTGTCACTCGGGTCGCATGAGTCGAGCGACCCTCAATCCCGCATTCACGTCGTGGTAACCGTCAGTTCCCTCACGAAAGTCTGATCAACTTGAGCGTTTTCATGTCATCGTTCGGATTCGGACTAATGACCGCAGCGGTGCTCGCCATTGCCACCGTCGGATTCACCATGCAGTTCGCGGTCACCAACGTGCTGAATCTGGCGTACGGGTCGATCATGATCAACAGCGCATTCGTCGCCTACTACGCGAACGTTCATGGAGTCACCGCTTGGGCCTCACTGCCCTTTGGGGTGGCGACCGGAGCGGTGGCGTCGTGGGCGCTCAACCGATTCGTGTTCACGCCCTTTCAGCGAAGAAACTCGGCGCCGATCACGGTGGTGATCGTCGCGCTGGGCGTGGACCTCATCGGCACCTTCGGTCTTCAGGCCATTATCGGCGGAAGCTACGTCTCGTACCATCAGAGCCAGGGGCACGAGTACCACATCGTGGGCATGTTCTTCAGTGGCGTGCAACTGGTCATCTTGGCCATCTGCGCGGTCGTCCTCGTCACGATCCACTGGCTACTTCGCTACACCCGTTTGGGAAAGGCGATGCGCGCCACGTCCGCCAACCCGAATCTCGCGCGAAATAGCGGTGTGAAGACCCAGTTCATCATCTCCACGACGTGGCTCATCTCGGGGGCCCTGTGCGGATTGGCGGGCGTGGTCTTCGCCATGAACACTGGCGTCTTCGAGGCGACGAGCGCCCAGCTCTACATCGTGCTCCTGCTGGCTGCGATGTTCCTCGGCGGGCCCGGTGAGCCCTACGGCGCGATGTTCGGCGCCTTGGTCATCGGGCTCTCCACGGAAATCAGCGCCGCCTACGTCAATCCCCAATACAAGGAGGTCATTGCGTTCGTGGCGTTGCTCGGCATGTTGACCTTCCGCCCCTACGGCATCTTCGGAAGCGAGAAGACCCTCTGATGTCCGCCTACGCCTTCTATTTCGCCACGATCCTCATCTACGCCGCAGTCGACGCAATGGCGTGTCTCGCGCTCAACGTGGAGTTCGGCTTCGCGGGGATCTCCAACTTCGGCTTCATCATCTTCCAGTCGGCCGGTGCATACGCGGCCGCGATCCTCTCGATGCCGAGGGCGGCCACCTCCAACGGCGGCTTCCAGCAGTACGTGCTCGGCTGGAGCCTGCCGTGGCCGCTGCCCTGGATCGGCGCGGCCGTCGTGGGCGGGCTCGTCGCCCTGCCCTTCGTGTTCCTCGTCGGCAAGCGTCTGCGCGGCGACTTCGCCGCGGTCGGGCTCCTCGTCTCGGCGGTTTTGCTGAACGTTCTGGTGAAGGATTACGTACCGTTCCTGAACGGTGCGGCCGGCATCTCCATCGTCCCGGCGCCGTTTCAGAGCTTCTGGAACCCCCAGGGCGTGGTCTACCAGTTCGCCTACGGCGGTGTGGCGATCGTGCTCACCATCCTTGTGTACTTCGTGCTTCGCCGCATCACGGAGTCGCCCTACGGCCGATCATTGCGAGCGATGCGCGACAACGACATCGTGGCGGACTCCCTCGGCAAGAACCTCCGGCTGAACCGGACCAGCGTGCTGGTGCTCGGTGGCGCGGTGGCGGGATTGAGCGGGGCAATCCTGGTCGGTTTCATCAGCCTCTGGGCACCAGGGGCGTGGGGTTACGCCGAGAGCATTGTCTTCTTCGCCGCGATCATCGTCGGCGGCGCGGGCAACCACAAGGGCGCCATCCTTGGTGCGATCCTCGTACCGGTGGGCTTCGAGGAGGCCTCTCGCTACATCCCGCCGCTCGCGAACCCGACGCTCGTGCCCTCGCTCCAGTGGGTGGCCATCGGCCTGCTCATCGTGCTGTTCCTCTGGTTCCGCCCGAACGGCATCTTGCCCGAGCGGCGCCGCATATTGAGTCACAAGCCGACGGCGCCGCCCACGCCGCCGAGCGACGACCCCGACGCCCTGATTCAGATCGGGAACCTCGAAGGGCTGGACTTCGGCCACCTCCTGCGCCTCGGGGAGCCGACGAACGACCACCGCGTCATCCTCTCAACCCGGGGACTGACCAAGGACTTCAACGGCGTCACGGTGGTCGAGGACGTCGGCATCGAGATCCGTCAAGGTCGGGTCACGGGGATGAT
>JAYSQJ010000252.1:0-7166 GCA_043721635.1 Acidimicrobiales bacterium
CCAGGTAGAGCGGAATTACCGGCTCCGGAAGGAAATTCCTGAGATTATCCGACGAGGGCGTCATATCGCGGATGAACGAGCTCGAGAGGTCGACCGGCTCCATCGGGATCTGGTAGCAGCGCCACCCGTCGGGCGCGACGGTCGGGGCCCCGGGCCGGGGCACGACGCCGACGCGCACCAACGTGCGCAGCGTCGCCGCGTCGTGCCAGCCGTTCAGCTGCGCCGTCAGGTCGGCGCCGACGATGAGGTCCACCTCGTCGAATTCGCCGAGCAGGTCGCGAACGGTGTCGATCGTGTAGGAGGGACCGAGGCGCAGGATCTCACGGTCCGAGACCTCCACCAGCGCCAACGCCCCGAAGGCGGCGCGGGCCATCGCGAGGCGCTGACCGGCCGGCGCCACGGCCCCTTCGGCGCTCTTCAGGTAGGGGTCGCCCGCGACGGTGACCTCGATGCGATCGAAGCGTGAGGTTGAGGCGGCGGCACGAAGGGCGGCCACGTGACCGAAGTGCGGCGGATCGAAGGTCCCACCGAAGAGACCGCAGCGCCGTCCTTTCACGTTCGCAGCCTACGTCGCGATGGCCCGACGGCCGAGCGAACCCGTAGGCTTTGACGATGGCATCGACCGCGCTCGACTGGGATCCCGGCTCGTGGCGGACCCGTCACGCCGAGCAGAGCCCGACGTGGCCCGACCTGGGGCACCTCGCTCGCGTCGAGGCCGAGCTGGCCACGAAGCCGCCCCTCGTCTTCGCCGGCGAGGCCCGACGACTCCGCGAACATCTGGCGCTCGTCGCCGACGGCAAGGCCTTCTTGCTCCAGGCCGGGGACTGCGCCGAATCCTTCGACGAGGGCTCGGCCGACTCCATTCGCGACAAGCTTAAGGTGATCCTCCAGATGGCCGTGGCGCTCACCTACGCGTCGGGCGTGCCGGTCATCAAGGTCGGGCGCATCGCCGGCCAGTTCGCCAAGCCCCGCTCGGACGCCTACGAAGAGCGAGACGGCGTGCGCCTCGAGGCCTTCCGCGGCCACATCGTCAACGGCGAGGAGTTCGCGGAGTCGTCGCGCCGGCCCGATCCCGAGCGCATGCTCGCCGCCTACCACCAGAGCGTCGCCACACTCAACCTGCTGCGCGCCTTCACGACCGGGGGCTTCGCCGCGCTCTCGCGCGTGCACGCCTGGAACCAGGAGTTCGTCGCCAACTCGCTCGAGGGCAAGCGCTACGAGGTCGTCGCCGACGAGATCGAGCGGGCGCTGCAGTTCATGAAGGCCTGCGGCATCGACCTGACCGGCGACAACGCGCTGCAGGCCGTCGACTTCTACACGAGCCACGAGTCGCTCATCTTGCCCTACGAGCAGGCCCTCACCCGGCGCGACTCGCTCAGCGGCGACTGGTACGACTGCTCGGCCCACATGCTCTGGATCGGCGACCGCACGCGCCAGCTCGACGGCGCCCACGTCGAGTTCCTACGCGGCGTCGCCAACCCCGTGGGGCTGAAGGTCGGCCCGACCATGGGCGTCGAGGAGCTGCTGGCGCTCTGTGAGGTGCTGAACCCCCTCAACACGCCCGGGCGCCTGACGCTCATCGCGCGCATGGGCCGCGACCTCATCGCCGACCGGCTGCCCCCACTGGTCCAGGCGCTCGTCGACGAGGGCGTGCGGGTCGTGTGGGCCTGTGACCCAATGCACGGCAACACCTTCGTGGCGTCGGGCGGCCAGAAGACCCGCCACTTCGACGATGTGCTCGCCGAGACCTCCCAGTTCTTCGAGCTGCACCGGTCCCTCGGCACCTGGCCGGGCGGGCTGCACGTCGAGTTGACCGGCGACAACGTCACCGAGTGCCTAGGGGGCGGCTCGCGCCTCGACGAGGGCGACCTCAGCTTCAACTACACCTCGATCTGCGACCCGCGCCTCAACGCCACCCAGAGCCTGGACATGGCCTTTCACGTCGCGGAGTTCCTGCAGCGCTACTCGGGCGCCAACGGCGCTCGGTCGTTGTAGCGCAGCAGCCGTCGCCGTTCGCCCTGGAACTCGATCTCGGTCATCGAGCAGTTCTCGATCCTCGGCCTCAACCGGACTCGGCCCTCGAGGCCCTGGTGGACCTTCATCGCCTGCTCGATGAATCCGCCGTGCACGACGAGCACGACCTGCTCGCCGGGGTGGCGCAGGACGAGTCGGCCAATCGCGTCGCGGCAACGCTCGAAGAAGCCGATCAGGGACTCGCCGCCCGGCGCCGTCACCGCGTGGGGGTCCTTCTCCCAGTCCGGGGCGCCGAAGCGCTCGACCAAGGCCGCCCACGTCAAGCCGTCACCCTCACCGACGCCGATCTCGCACAGGGCCTCGTCGGCCACGACCGCCAGACCGGGCAGGGCCTCGGCGATGATCGCGCCGGTCTGGATGGCCCGGGGCATCGTCGAGGTGTAGAACGCCGTCGCGGAATCGAGCTCTCGGCTCATCGTGAGGCGCTCGCGCAGGGCCACGGCCTGGCGCGTGCCCAGCTCGGTGAGGCCGCCGTCGCCCCGGTGTCCGCCCGCGAGGCCCTCGGCGTTGGCGCGGCACTCGCCGTGGCGGATCATCAAGAGGCGGGTCCCGCTCGGAGCCGGTCCGCGCTGGCGGAACCCCTCGGGCGGCAGGCGCAGGTCCTCGTTCACTCCAGCTCCCCGACGAAGGCCTCGAGCTGGCGCAGCGTGCGGCACTCGATCACCCGCTCGCAGTAGGGCGCGTACTGGTTGATGATCGAGTCGCCGCTGTTCCAGTAGGCGGTCGGCTCGGGATTGAGCCAGTAGACGGACTTCGCGCGGTAGTGCAGGTCCGCGACGATCTCGGCGTTGGCCTGGTGGTAGTTGTTGCGCGCGTCGCCGAGGATGAGCACCGTCGAGCGCTTGGTGACGTCCTTGGCGAAGCGGTCGTGGAAGC
Organism: Acidimicrobiales bacterium; assembly: GCA_043721635.1. Taxonomy (GTDB): domain Bacteria; phylum Actinomycetota; class Acidimicrobiia; order Acidimicrobiales; family RAAP-2; genus RAAP-2. The sequence continues at coordinate 2,911 of JAYSQJ010000252.1, forward strand.
TGAGCAGCGCGCGGCCGTAGTCGGAGTGACCGTCGAAGGCGATGACGTCGGCCTCGGCGTTGATGCGCGCCACGGCCTCGGCCGGGTCGTCGACGTCGTCGAACAGCCGGGTCACCTCGTCGAGCCCGTCGACGAAGACGAAGCTACGGACCTTGGAGAACTGCGAGCTGATCGCGTGGACCAGGTGCAGGGTGAAGCGGGCGAAGGACGCCACCGAGCCCGAGATGTCGGCGATGACGAAGATCTCGGGCTTGGCCGGGTGGGGCGGCTTGAAGCGCAGGTCGATCGGCACTCCCCCGGTCGAGAGGCTGCGCCGCACGGTGTGGCGCAGGTCCACCGGACCACGGCGCCGACGACGGCGGCGCCGTGCCAGGCGCGTGGCCAACTTACGGCTCAGCGGTCGCAGGGCCCGCTCGAGCTGGGCCATCTCGTCGCGATTGGCGTGCATGACGTCGAGGTCCTCGGGCAGGGGCTTGCGCACCGACTTGGCGAGGGCCTCGGCCCCGCGGTCCTCGACGAGCCGCTCGCGGATCTCGCGCTCGATCTCGGACTTCAGGAGCTCGATGCGCGCGTGGGCCTCCTCGCGCGCGAGGCGCCGGGCCAACTGGTCGTCGGCCTCGCCGCTGGGGCCCTCGGTGAGTCGTCGCTCGAGGTTCTCGAGGTCGAGGCTGCGCAGTGTCCGGTAGAGGTAGTACGTACCGCCCACGGGTCGACCGGGCTCCATCCCGGCGTAACGGGTCACCGACTCCGCTGCGGCGTGGCGCAGCGCCCCGCGGTCGCCGTCACGCAGCGCGCGAAAGAGCAGGTCGGCCAGCTCCTGGGCCGAGAGGGACGACGAGGCGCCGCCGCCCTCGCCGCGCGACTGGCCCGGTCCGGTGGCGCCGGCCGCGCCCTCGCGCTCGATCTCGTCGCCGTCGCCCTCGCCCATGAACTCCTCGGCGTTTCGCCACGAACGCGTCGAGAAGAAGACCTCGAAGGCGGTGTAGAAGACCGGCAAGTGGTCGCCGTCCTTCACCAGCGTCGCGGCGAGCGAACTGCGCACCATCGCCCGGTCGCCCAGGTCGATGACCCCCATCGCTCGCGCCGCGTCGACGTGCTCGCTCATCGACACCGGGATCCCGGCGGCGCGCAGCTCGCCGATGAAGTCGCCGAGGAGGTTAAGCAAGCGGCTTGGGGCGGCCGAGGAGCTCCTTGGTCGCGCGCTCGATGTCGGACTGGTACTTCAGTAAGATGTGCAGCGTCGCCGCCGCGTCCTTCTCGCCGATCTCCTTGCGCCCGAGCACGACCAACGTGCGCGCCCAGTCGAGGGTCTCGGAGACCGAGGGCGCCTTCTTCAGGTCGAGCGTGCGCAGCGAGCGCACCACCTGGGCGATCTGCTCGGCCAGGGTGCTCGAGATGCCCGGCACCCGAGAGAGGATGATGTCGCGCTCGCGCTCGACCGTGGGGTAGCCAATGTACAAGTACAGGCAGCGCCGCTTCAACGCCTCGGACAGCTCGCGGGTGTTGTTGGACGTGAGAAAGACCATCGGGATCTGCTTGGCCAGCACCGTGCCGAGCTCGGGAATCGAGACCTGGTACTCCGAGAGGATCTCGAGCAGCAGCGCTTCGGTCTCGAGCTCCACCCGGTCCACCTCGTCGATCAAGAGCACCACCGGGTCGGTCGCCGAGATCGCCTCGAGCAGGGGCCGCGTCAGGAGGAACTCCTCGCCGAAGATGTCCTCCTCGAGCCGTCCCCAGTCCTCGGTCCCCGACCCTTCGGGCCGTCCCGCCTGGATGCGCAGCAGCTGCTTGCGGTAGTTCCACTCGTAGAGGGCCTTGGAGTCGTCGAGGCCCTCGTAGCACTGCAGGCGGATGAGGCGCGCACCGATGGCGTCGGCGACGGCCCGCGCGAGCGCGGTCTTGCCGGTGCCCGCCGGCCCCTCGACGAGGACGGGTTTGGCGAGTCGGTCGGCGAGGTAGATGACCGAGGCGATGGCGTCGTCGCTGAGGTAGTCGTGGTCGGCGAGGCGCTGGAGCACGTCGTCGGGCGATTCGAAGCGCACCTTGGGCACCTCGGCCAGTCCGAGCCGCCGGGCGAGTTCTTCGCGTGGGTCGAGTGCGGTCATCGGATCTGTCCCTCTCCTCGTACGACCCACTTCAGGCAGGTCAGTTCACGCAGCCCCATCGGGCCACGGGCGTGCAGCTTCTGGGTCGAGATGCCTACTTCAGCCCCGAGCCCGAGCTCGCCGCCGTCGACGAACCTCGTCGAGGCGTTGACGACGACCGCGGCCGCGTCGACGCGTCGGACCCACTGCTCGGCGTGCTCGTGATCCTCGGTGAGGATCGCCTCGCTGTGGCCCGTGCCGTAGCGCGCGACGTGGGCGATCGCCTCGTCGAGCGAACCGACCACCTTGACGGCGAGGATTAAATCGAGGAACTCACTCTCGTAGTCCGCCTCGACGGCGGGCGTCGCGTCGGGCAGGATCCGACGCGTAGCGTCGTCACCGCGCAGCTCGACCTCGGGCATCGCAGTCGTGAGGGCCGGGAGGAATCGAGGCGCCACGCCCACGTGCACGAGGACCGTCTCGGCGGCGTTGCAGACGCCGGGCCGTGAGGTCTTCGCGTTGCGCACGATGGCGACGGCCTTGTCGAGGTCGGCCGTCTCGTCGACGAAGATGTGGCAGTTGCCGTCGCCGTCGAGGACGTAGGGTACCCGGGCGTGCTCGCGCATCGCGGCGATGAGGCTCGGTCCACCGCGCGGGATCAGGCAGTCGAGCACGTCGGTCATCTGCATGAAGGCCGTGGCGGTCTCGTGGGAGGTGTCCTCGACGAGCGAGACGCCGGCCGGCGCCAGTCCCTCCTTCTCGAGCGCGTCGTGCCAGAGCGACACGATGTACCGATTGGTCGAGAGCGCCGAGGACGAGCCGCGCAGGTAGGCGGCGTTGCCGCTGCGCACGCAAAGCCCGGCCACGTCACTCGTCACGTTGGGGCGGTTCTCGTAGACGACGCCGATCACCCCGAGGGGCACTCGCAGTCGCTCGATGCGTAGCCCGTTCGGCCGCGTGCTCTGGTCGAGCGTCTCGAAGAGCGGATCGGGGGCGTCGGCAATCTCGCGCAGCGCGCTGGCCATCGCGCCAACCCGCGCCTCGGTGAGCGTCAGTCGGTCCCGCCCCGCCCCGGACTCTTGGTAGGCGGCGAGTTCCACCTCGTTGATCGCGAGCAGTTCGGCGCAGGTCTGCTCGAGCCGATCGGCGACGTGGCCCAAGACCGCTCGGCGCTGCTCGTCGCTCGCCTGGCCGAGTCCGGTCGCGGCGTCGCGCACGGCGCGTCCCTGTTGCGCCAGTGCGCTCGTCGTCATCAGGCAATCGTAACGGAGCGGCTACGCCCGCCGAAGCAGCACCATGTCGTCGCGGTGCACGACGACGTCGTCGCCCTCGGCGAACGATTCGGCACTGACGCGGGTCAGGCCCTTAGCGACGATCTGGCCGTCGGGCCCCTTGATGTCCACGGCGTCGCCCTCGGCGAAGGACCCTTCGAAGGACTCGACGCCGACGCGCAACAGGCTACGGCCGTGGCTCTCGAGCGCCAGGATCGCCCCCTGGTTAATCTGCATCGCGCCGTGGCTGGCGACCGCGAAGGCGATCCATGATTTGCGCGCCGACAGCCGCTCGGGGCGGGGGCGGATCGTCGTGCCGAAACCCGGGGTGTCGTCGAGGGCGTGACGCAGCGCACCGTGCACGTGGGCCGGTGCGATCACCGTCGTGATCCCCGACCACGAGGCCATGCGAGCGGCCGCCAACTTCGAGGCCATGCCGCCGCTGCCGACGCCCGAACGGCTCGCGCCGGCGACCTCGGCGAGGTCGGTGTCGAAGGCGGTCACCTCCTCGATGAGGGTGGCTGACGGGTCGATCCGCGGGTCGGCCGTGAGTAGCCCCTCGGTATCGGTCAAGAGCACCAGGTGCGACGCCCCGACCAGGTTCGCGACCAGGGCGGCCAAGCGGTCGTTGTCGCCGAAACGGATCTCCTCGTCGGCGACCGCGTCGTTCTCGTTGACGATCGCAATCACTCCCAGTGTGCGCAACGCCTCCAACGTGCCGCGCGCGTGTAGGTACTGACCGCGGTGCGAGAAGTCGAGCGGGGCGAGCAGCACCTGGCCGACGGCGGCGCCGACCTCGGCGAATGCGTTGCGCCACGCGTGCATCAAGAGGGGCTGGCCAACGGCCGACACGGCCTGGAGTTTTACGCTGTCGCTGGGCCGAGGTCGGCCCTGGCCGACC
>JAYSQJ010000253.1:0-2461 GCA_043721635.1 Acidimicrobiales bacterium
AGTAGCGCCACGCGCGACTCAGTCGCACGCAACGGCGACCGCGACGAAGCTGGCGATTCAGAGGTCGACGCGTAGACGGACCGTCACCACGTCACCGACATCGATCCGCTCGGCTTTGCGTACGGCGGCCTTCAGTGGCACGACGTAACCCCCGTCCTTCACGAACAGCGACGTCGTCCACTCGGTCGACCCGATTCGGGCCCCCACGGGGATCATGCCCCAGCCGTAGGTCACGAGGGCCGAGGCCGCCTGGAGTTGCGCGCTCTCCTCGCCGGGCACCGTGACGAAGTGGAAGGGAGACGGTCCCCGCCAGACCCACACCTCTGCCCTGAACTCCAGCTCCACCCGGTCACCATAGTGGTGGACGAACGTTCACCGGGTTCGTCATTGACCGGCCGGTGACTCTTCGCTGGCGTGGCCAGTCCCGGCGAGCAGGATCAACCCGGCGCCGCCCGGACGTCGATGGATCAGACTGCGTTGGTCGTGACGAAGGGCCCTCTCGTCGCCCGCCGAGTTCTTCCCCGAGTCGCGGCCGTCCTGCGCAAGTGTCGGACCTCTGTCTCAGGCAGCACCAATCGCAGAAACCGGCGAAGAACGCAGAGAGTGCGCAGGCCGCTACGGCGCCACGCAAGGTTGGCGCGGCCAATCAATTGGCCCCTTGCCTTGGGACATCGCCGCCGATCCCCCGACTTCGTTGGCTCGCGGCACCAAGTTCGACGTAGGACCAGTAACGTGAAAGCGGCCCGTCGAAACCCTACGTACGTCGATCTAGCGACGTCGCAGTGCGCCGGGGAGAAGGAGGTGCAGTGGGCACGATCTACCAGAAAAACCCGGCGGCGATCGCGAAGCTGAGCCCCCACCAGTACGAGGTGACCCAGCACAGCGCCACCGAGCCGGCGTTTCGAAACGAGTTCTGGGACCACCATGAGGCCGGCCTCTTCGTCGACGTCGTCTCGGGCGAGCCGTTGTTCACCTCGACCAAGAAGTTCGACAGCAGTTGCGGATGGCCCAGCTTCACGACGCCGATCATGCCGGACAACGTGGTAGAGGTCGTGGACCTAAGCCACGGCACCAGGCGGACCGAGGTCCGCTCCACGCACGGCGACAGCCACCTCGGTCACGTGTTCGACGACGGGCCCGTCGACCAGGGCGGACTTCGGTACTGCATCAACTCCGCCGCCCTCCGGTTCGTCCCCTACGCCGACCTCGAGGCCGAGGGCTACGCCGAGTACGTCTCACTCTTCAACCACGCCACGACGACCGAGGAGATCTCCCATTGACTGATCACACCGAAACCGCGGTCCTCGCCGGCGGCTGCTTCTGGGGGATGCAGGACCTGATCCGAAGGCAACCCGGCGTGCTCGCCACGCGCGTGGGCTACACCGGCGGCGACGTCGCGAACGCCACGTACCGCCACCACGAGGGCCACGCCGAGTCAATCGAGATCGTCTTCGAGTCGGCGGTGACGTCCTACCGCGACGTCCTCGCCTTCTTCTTCCAGATTCACGACCCCACCACGAAGGACCGTCAAGGCAACGACCGCGGATCGAGCTACCGTTCGGCGATCTTCTACGCCGATGAAGGCCAGCGCCAGTGCGCCCTCGACGTCATCGCCGACGTCGAGGCGTCGGGTCTCTGGCCGGGGCCGGTCGTCACTGAGGTCGAGCCGGTGGGGGCCTTTTGGGAGGCCGAGCCCGAGCACCAGGACTACCTGGAGCGCTATCCCCAGGGCTACACCTGCCACTTCCCGCGGCCGGGCTGGGTCCTGGCACGTCGCAAGGACCCGGTCGAATCGTAGGGACCAACGTGACCCACGGCTCGCCAACTCCGCCGTCGTACCTTGCATCAATGGCGGGCTCTCTTCGATGGTGTCGAAGTGCGCCGGTCCAAAGTGCCCTGAATTGAACGCGACCACGAGGTGACCTTGCTCGTGCCCATCGTCATTCTTGGCCTCATCGCCCTGGCGATCGTCGGGCTCTCACGGCTCTCGGGCCCCGCAGCGAAGCGCTCGGGCACCTCCCTGCGGCGCACCGCGGCCAGTCACGTCAACGCTAACGGCGCGCCCAAGCGCGGGTACGCCTCGATGGACGCGGCCCGGGCCGCGGCCGTGCAGCAGACCGCCGACGCCCACCAGGCGATGAGCGCCTACAAGTGCAGCACCTGCCAGCAGTACCACATCGGTCACGCGTAGCCCCGCGCAGACCCGTGCCCGGCCTCTGCGATTCCTGAATCGCACCGGGGTTCCTGGGAGGACCGAGCTCATCAGCTTCAACAACGGGCCCAGATCCAGCCCGTCGTGGGCCGTCCGCACGACGGTGCCGCGGGCGAGTCGTCAACGGGCCCGAGGCCAGAGTCGGCCGTACTGAACTCTGCTGAACGCCGGCGCGCTCGTGGTCGGATCAGCGGCGCTCCGTTTGCGGCGCTGATCCGCGATACGCGAACAACACTCGTACCAGCCATC
>JAYSQJ010000254.1:0-3334 GCA_043721635.1 Acidimicrobiales bacterium
CTGCGGAGCATCGGGGTCGACCAGTTCGCGCTCTACCTCCAGCACGACGCGAAGTCCGCGACCCTCGAGGCCTACGGCGAGACAATCATCCCCGCACTGAACGCTGCGCCCGCGGCCAGGTCCTAGCCGTCGGATGAGCGAGGGACGGCGAGTCACTGTCCGCCCGCGGTTGCCCCCAGACGCCGGTCCCGCGGGTGGCTACAGTCGAGACGTACCCACCCCTTCTCGAGACGGAGGCCGCCATGACCGGACCGGCACGACCACCGCTCACCTTCTCGTTCTTCCCCGACGTGCCCGAGTTCACGCTCACGAGCGACGACGTCGCTGACGGCCAGATGATGTCCCAGGGCCAGGTGGCGGGCGCCATGGGCTACTCGGGACTCAACCGGTCCCCGCAGCTCCGCTGGAGCGGCTTCCCCCCTCAGACCAAGAGCTTCGCCATCACCGTGCACGACCCCGACGCCCCGACCGGCAGCGGTTTCTGGCACTGGGTCGTCGTGAACATCCCGGCCGACGTCCACGAACTGGCGAGTGACGTCGGCTCGGGTGGCTCGGTCGGCCTGCCCGCGGGCGTCCTGCAGATCCGCAACGACGCGGGCGCGCACGGCTTCATGGGCGCCGCGCCGCCGCCGGGTGACGTGGCGCACCGCTACGTGCACACCGTGCACGCGCTCGACGTGGAGCACCTCGACGTCGAGCGCAGCGCGTCACCGGCCATGGTCGGCTTCAATCTGCGCTTCCACGCGATCGCCCGGGCTCAGATCGTCGCGGTCTTCGGATCCTGACGCCGACGCCGTCGAGCGCTAGCGTGCCGTCTGGCGTCCATTCGGGGGCCAATTGCGCCACTGGTAAGGTCTACTGGTTGCGAAACCCCGTTTCCGGGGGCCGGTTCGAGGAGATTTGATGAAGGTATTGGTACTTGGCGGTGACGGGTTCTGCGGTTGGCCGACGTCGCTGCACCTCTCGGACCTCGGCCACGACGTCACCATCGTCGACAACCTGAGCCGTCGCGAGATCGACCTCGAGCTCGAAGTCGAGTCGCTCACGCCGATTCGCCCGATCGGCGAGCGCATCCGGGTGTGGAAGAAGTTGACCGGACACGATATCGGCTTCGTCCACCTGGACCTCGCGGAGGAGTTCGACCGGTTCGAAACGCTGTTGCGCGACGTGCGTCCCGACGCCATTGTCCACTTCGGCGAGCAGCGCGCCGCGCCGTACTCGATGCGCAGCACCATCGCCAAGCGCTACACCATCGACAACAACGTCCGGGGCACGCACAACGTCCTCGCGGCCGTCGTCGCGTCGGGCCTCGACATCGCCCTCGTCCACCTGGGCACCATGGGCGTCTACGGCTACGGATGGTCCGGGACGGCGCCGATCCCCGAGGGCTACCTGACCGTCAAGGTCTCCACGCCCGACGGTGACCTCGAGCGCGAGATCCTGCACCCGTCGAACCCCGGTTCGGTGTACCACCTTTCCAAGACCCTCGACCAGCTGCTCTTCGCCTTCTACGCGGCGAACGACCAGGTGCGCATCACCGACCTGCACCAGGGGATCGTCTGGGGGACCCAGACGCCCCAGACCATGCGCGACGAGCGCCTGATCAATCGGTTCGACTACGACGGCGATTACGGGACGGTGCTGAACCGGTTCCTGATGCAGGCGGCCATCGGCCACCCCCTCACGGTGCACGGCACCGGGGGCCAGACCCGTGCCTTCATCCACATCCGCGACACGGTGCGCTGCGTGCAGATCGCCCTCGAGAACCCGCCCGAGCGCGGCGACAAGGTCATGGTCTTCAACCAGGTCACCGAGACCTATCGCGTGCGCGACCTCGCCGCGCTGCTCTCGAAGATGACCGGGGTCGAGGTCGCGAACCTGCCGAACCCCCGTCGCGAGTCGGCCGAGAACGAGCTCAACGTCAGCCGCGACCAGTTCCTCGGGCTGGGCCTCGACCCCGTCTTCCTGTCTGAGGGCCTGCTGGACGAGGTGCGCGACGTGGCGCTGCGCTACAAGGACCGTGCCGATACGACCAAGATCATCGCGCGCTCGGTGTGGCGCAAGGGCATGGAGACCTCGCCGGACCTGATGGAGAGCTAGCGCGCCCCGGCGCGGCAGCGTCGGCTCCCCGCGCGTCGCGCGACGTGTGATAATCCGAGCATGTCCAAGATCTACGAGTACGTCCGTCATCCTCGGGCCGAGGAGCTCCACGCCAGCCAGCCGGTGAAGACCGCCGACCTGCGCAAGGTCGATCATCAGAACGTCTTCGTTCGCTTGAACGCTCGGTTCGGCCTGAAAATCACGCTGGTCGTGGGCACCATGTGGGCCGCCTACCTCTTCACCGTGATCGCCCTGTTCGCGCTGCCCTCGGCGATCCAGCAGGGGACGTACTTCGTGGTGGTCTGGCTCTCCAGCAGCTTCCTGCAGTTGGTACTACTGCCGATTATCATCGTCGGCCAGAACATTCAGGCCGCCGCCGCGGACAAGCGGGCCGAGGACACCTACAAGGACGCCGAGGCCGTCCTGAAGGAGGCCGAGGAGATCCAAAAGCACCTCCTCGCCCAGGACGAGGCGATCTCGAGCATCGTCGAGCGCATCGAGGCCCTCGTGACTCAATTGGAAACCAAGCCCGCGTAGGTTACTGGCCGAGCGGTTCGCGACGGGGAAGGGCCGAGACGAGAGGGGAGATTGGCGCGATGCTGGTGACGTTGACGACGAGCACGACACTGGTCAACCTGCACCGTGGTGCGGTCCTGCCGGCGGCGAGGGTCGTGGTGATTGTTATCCCGACGCTCGCCGGCCTGTTCTACTGGTACTTCGTCGCGCGACGCCGAGGCGGCTAGTCGTGGCGCGTTGTGTACATCGCGATCGACGCGCGGAGCTGGCCGATGGCGATGGGCCCTCGACCGATCGATCCGTCGCGGCCGTTGGAGGTCGACGTCAATCGCGACGACGAGCTCGAGTCGAAGCACCCGCTGTTGGAGAGCGACTCGGACGTCGTGGTGGCCGCCAACTCCGAGGGCGACGAGGCGAGTGCGGAGATCTTGCCCGATGCACGGGCCTTCTTCGCCACCGCGAACTCGCGAGCGCGACCGCGCCCAGTGAGCAACCGGTTTTCGCGGAGAGCCACCTTGTCCGGGAGGACCCCGGGGTCCTCGTGCGCCGTGGCGCCTGGCGGCGGCGCGCGGCGAGTGTCTGCTTCCCCTCGCGCCGGAGCCTCGCGACCAGGATCGGCACGACCCTCGACGACATCGACCGGCCGGTCCCCGGCGGTGGCGCCCGGGTCGCCCGGCCGACCAGCGCCTTCTTCGACCGCTCGAGGCCCGATCCTTCT
>JAYSQJ010000255.1:0-4435 GCA_043721635.1 Acidimicrobiales bacterium
GGGCATCGTCACGGCACCCTCGTCGCCGGCCTTCTGGCGATCTACCCCGAGTTGGCCGAGCTGAGCGCCGAGGGTCTCTGCGACCCCCTGCGTCCGGGAATCGTCCATCGCCTCGACAAGGGGACCTCGGGGGTGCTCGTCGTAGCCAAGACCCCCGAGGGCTTCTTGAACTTGAGCGCCCAGTTGGCCGAGCGGTTGATGGATCGGACCTACCTCGGCATGGTTGAGGGCTACGTCACCGAGGAGCGCGGCGTCGTCGACGCGCCGTTGGGACGATCGACCCGCACACCGACGATGATGGCCGTGCGCGCCGACGGCCGGCCCGCGCGCACTGGCTACGAAGTCATCACCCGGATTGACAAGCCCCACGCGATGACGTTGCTTCGCCTGCAGCTCGATACCGGACGGACCCACCAGATAAGAGTGCACCTCGCGACGATCGGGCATCCGGTCGTGAACGATCCGCGCTACGGTCACCGACGTGAACGGCGTCTCGCCGAGGATCGATTCTTCCTGCACTCGACGAAGCTGGCCTTCGCCCATCCCCGTTCCGACGAGTGGCTGACGACTACCGTGGCGCTGCCCGACGACCTACGGTCGCTGGTGCCGGTCGGCGTGGAACTCTAGACGTTCTCGTGCGCCGCGACGACGGCGCGGTCCTCGCGCAGTAGCGTGAGAGCCTCTTCCTCGGCCCGTCGCACTCGACGAACGCCGATGTCAATCTTGGTGGCGGTGGCCTGAAGCGAGAGGGGAGTGGCCCCGTTCAGGCCGAAGCGCAGTGTCAGCACCTCTCGCTGAAGGTCGTTCAGCTTGCCGAGCGCCCCGTGCAACTGGTCGTCCATCATGGTCTGCTCGATGTCGCCGACCCAGTCGTGCTGGCTCGGGGCCACGAGGTCGCCCAGGGTGGTCGCCGAGTCGGACGAGGCGGGCTGGTCGAGGCTGGCGGTCACGCCGGCGAGGCCGTGGAGGTTGTCGCGCACGGCCTTAGACATGCCCGTGGCCTCGGTGAGTTCGTCGTCGGTGGGCTTGCGTCCGAAGATGGACGTCAACTCGGCCGTCGTCGCCTCGAGTCGCTGCAACTGCTCGCCGACCTCGAGGGGGATGCGAATGGTGCGGCCGTGCTGCTGAACCGCGCGTTGGAGGGCTTGGCGGATCCACCAGGTCGCGTAGGTCGAGAACTTAAAGCCGCGCTCCCAGTCAAACTTCTCGACGGCCCGCAGCAGTCCGAAGGTGCCCTCCTGAACGAGGTCGATCATCTCGACGCCGCGGTCCTGGTAGCGACGGGCCCAGTGCAGCACGAGCCGCAGGTTTGCGGCGACCATCTGCTTCTTGGCCTCCTCGTCACCGGCCGTGACGCGCTTGGCCAATTCGACCTGCTCGTCGTAGTTCGGCATCGGGTAGCGGTCCAGATCGCGCATCAAAAGGCCCAACATGTCGTTGGTATTGACCGCAGAGCGGTGAGCGATAACAGTCACAAGCATCTCCTAGGGGGTTGGAGAAAATGGCACATCCACGACCAAGAATTTCTCCTACGGCCGCCTCATTAATTTACCACGGGGGCCGTCGTACTTCAAGGCATTCTCCCTGGGAGAATTCGGAGAATCGTTCAGGCGCTGTGGGTACGGGTCACGGGCTTGATGCCCCGGGCCTGGAGCACCATGTCGGCCAGGGTGAAGCTGGACAGGTGCTCGCGCATGTGGTTGCCGACGTCGGCCCAGACGCCGAGGAGCACGCACTGGCCCTCGTGGTCGCAGGCGCCGTCCATGTGGGGCTCGCCGAAGTCGCCCGCGACGATCGGCCCGTCGACGGCCGCCACTATCTCGGCGAGGGTGACCTCCTCGACGGGACGCGCCAGCACGTAGCCACCGCCGACGCCGCGCTTGGATCGTACGAGCCCGGCACCCTTCAGGTTGAGCAGGATCTGCTCAAGGTAGGGCTGGGGGAGGCCAGTACGCTCGGCGAGGTCGCGCACGGACACCGGAGCGGCGTGGTCGGACCGTAACGCCAGACTCAACAGTGCCCGGCTGGCGTAGTCCCCTCGTGTCGATACCCTCACGGTGCCATTGTACCGATGGCCGGTCGCCGGGCCCGGGCCCGTGCACGGACCGGTGCTGGCGTCTGGCACAGTGGGTAGGTGGAAGATGACCAGAACGACAGTGTGACCGTGAACCCCGACGAGGTCCTCGCTCCCGGCGAGGCCGAGGCGAAGCCCGAAGAAGAGAACAGCGACTACATCAGCCAGCCGGCCAAGGTGATGCGCATCGGGTCGATGGTGAAGTCGCTCCTCGACGAGGCTCGCAGTGCCCCCCTCGACGAGGCCGGCCGCGCGAGGCTGCGTGAGATCTACGAGATGTCGATCGCCGAACTCTCCGGCGCCCTGTCACCGGACCTCGGGGCCGAGCTGTCGAAGATGGCGCTGCCCTTCAGCGCCGAAGTCCCGACCGAGTCGGAGCTGCGCATCGCCCAGGCCCAGCTGGTCGGATGGCTCGAGGGGCTCTTCCACGGCATCCAGGCATCGCTCTTCGCCCAGCAGGCTGCCGCCGCGGCGCAGCTGGAGAAGATGCGCGACCGGTCACTAAACCCCGGGGCTGGCGAACCTCGCGCCGGCACCTACCTCTAGGCGTGCCGGTGGCCAGTGACACGCGGGCGTTAGCCTGCCGGTCCCGCAACCGATTCACCCGTGGCCGACGGCGAGAGGAGGTGGCCATCTGATGGCTGAGGGATTTGTCCATTTGCACAACCACACCGAGTACTCGATGCTCGACGGCGCCGCGCGCGTCGACGAGCTGGTGCTCGCCGCCAAGGCCGACGGCCAGCGTGCGATCGGCATCACCGACCACGGCAATCTCTACGGCGCTATTGACTTCTACGAGGCCTGTCGGCGCCACGGGTTGACGCCGATCCTCGGACTCGAGGCGTACATGGCGGCCAACTCGCGCTTCGACCGTCCGCCGCGGCGCGGCAAGATCGACGACACTGGCGGGGACACCGACGGTGGCCAGAAGCTCTACCACCACCTGACGCTGCTCGCCGTCTCGAATCTGGGCTACCGGAACTTGCGCGAGCTCTCGTCGCTCGCGTTCCTCGAGGGGTACTACTACAAGCCCCGACTGGACTGGGACCTCCTCGAGCGCTTCTCCGGCGGACTCATCGCCACCTCGGGCTGCCTGGGCGGCGTCGTGTTGCAGGCGCTGCTGCAGGACGACTACACCAAGGCTCTCGCGCTGGCGGGACGGCTCCAGACCATCTTCGGCGTGGAGAATTTCTTCATCGAGATGCAAGATCACGGACTGCCGGAGCAGATTCGCACGAACCCTCAGCTGCTGCGCATCGCCAAGGACTTGCGCGCCCCCCTGCTCGCGACCAACGACCTGCACTACGTCCACCACGACGACGCCGAGATGCACGACGCGCTGCTGTGCATCGGCACCGGCTCGCTCGTGGCCGACCCCAACCGATTTCGGTTCCACAGTGACCAGCACTACTTGAAGTCGGCCGCGGAGATGCGCTACCTCTTCCGCGAGATCCCCGAGGCCTGCGACAACACGCTGCTGGTCGCCGAGCGCGCGGACGTGACCATTGAATTCGACAACGACGCCCTGCCGGAGTTCCCGATTCCCGCCGAGTTCCAGGGCGCCACCCACAAGGAGGGGGCCAACCGTTTGCTACGGGACCTGAGCTACGCCGGCGCGGCGCGACGCTACGGCGACCATTTGAGCGATGAGGTGCGCGCGCGCATCGACTACGAGCTCGGCGTGGTGGCGGAGATGGGCTTCTCGGACTACTTCCTCGTCGTGTGGGACCTGATCCGCCACGCCCGCGAGAAGCGCATCCGAGTCGGTCCGGGACGCGGCTCGGCGGCCGGGTGCTGCATCGCCTACTGCCTCGGCATCGTCGACCTCGACCCGATTCGCTACGGATTGATCTTCGAGCGGTTCATGAACCCCGGACGCAAGCAGATGCCCGATATCGACATGGACTTCGACGAGCGCTACCGCGGCGACATGATCCGCTACGCCGCGGAGCGCTACGGCTCGGATCACGTGGCTCAGATCGTCACCTTCTCCACGATCAAGGCCCGCGCGGCCGTGCGCGACGCCGCGAGGGTGCTCGGGTACCCGCCGCAGCTCGGCGACAAGATCGCCAAGGCCATGCCGCCACTCGTGATGGGACAGGACCTCCCGCTCGAGGCGTGCTTCACGCCAATGCCGGGCTACGAGGGCCGCTTCGCCGAGGCCACCGAACTGCGCGCGCTCTACGACGCCGACCCCGAGGTGAAGCACGCCGTCGACGTCGCCAAGGGCTTCGTCGACAAGCGCCGCCAGGACGGCATCCACGCGGCCGCCGTCGTGATCACCAAGGAGCCGGTGCTCGAGTACGTGCCGGTGCAGCGCAAGGCCGGGCCCAACGGCTCGATCGAGGACGCGCCCATCGT
>JAYSQJ010000256.1:0-2194 GCA_043721635.1 Acidimicrobiales bacterium
GAATCCCCCGCCGACCTACGCGCGCTCTCGCACGACCAGTTGAACCAGTTGAGTGCCGAGATCCGCGACTTCATCATCCAGACGGTCACCACGACCGGCGGTCACCTGGGCTCGAACCTCGGCGTGGTCGAGCTGACCCTCGCCCTGCACCGGGTCTTCGAGTCCCCCAAGGACATCATCCTGTGGGACACCGGCCACCAGTCCTACGTCCACAAGCTCCTCACCGGGCGTCGCGACGGCTTCAAGAACCTGCGCCAGCGCGGCGGTCTCTCGGGCTACCCGAACCGCTCGGAGAGCGAACACGACTGGATCGAGTCCAGCCACGCCTCGACCGCCCTCTCCTACGCCCACGGCCTCTCGGTCGCGCTCGAACAGCGCCAGGAGCTCGTCGGCCACGGCGGCAGCCGCCACGTCGTGGCGGTCGTGGGTGACGGATCGCTCACCGGGGGGATGGCCTACGAGGCCCTCAACAACCTCGGCCACTCCGGCCAGCGTGTCGTTATTGTCCTGAACGACAACGGACGCAGCTACGCCCCCACGATCTCGAAGCTCTCGGGGTCGCTCACCTCCCTGCGCCTGAACAAGACCTACCTGACGATGCGCGAGCGGCTGCGCCGCATGGTGCCCCACCTGCCGCGCGTCGGCAAGGAGGCCTACCGCGGCATCGACGCCTTCACGTCGGTCGTGCGCGAGATGGTCACCCCCCACACGTTCTTCGAGAACCTGGGCGTGCGCTACATCGGCCCGATCGACGGGCACAACATTGCGTCGCTCGAGACGACGATCGCGAGCGCCGCGACCTGGGACGGACCGATCCTGGTGCACGTGCTGACCCACAAGGGGCGCGGCTACGAGCCCGCGGTCAGCGACAAGCTCAAAATGCACGACTATAAGCTCCCACCGCGCCTCAACGACGAGGAGGTCGCGCCCACGTCGTTCACCCAGGCCTTCTCGCGCGCCCTGATCGCGCTGGCAAGCGCCGACGAGCGGATTGTGGCCATCACCGCCGCGATGGCCGGGCCGACGGGCCTGCTGAGCTTCCAGGAGCGATTCCCGAAGCGATTCTTCGACGTCGGCATCGCCGAGCAGCACGCCGTCACCGCCGCCGCGGGCATGGCCATGGGCGGACTGAAGCCCGTCGTGGCGATCTACTCGACGTTCTTCTCGCGGGCCTTCGATCAGGCCCACCTCGACGTGGGCCTCTTGAACCTGCCGGTCGTGTTCGTCTTCGATCGTGCCGGGATCACCGGCGACGACGGACCGAGCCACCACGGCGTGCTCGACATCGCGCTCTGTCTCGCCATCCCCAACATGACGATCTTCGCGCCGTCGAGCGCCGAGGAGGTCCCCGGCATGCTCGCCACGGCCCTGTCGATGTCGACCCCGACCGCCCTGCGGTTCCCCAAGACCCTCCCCAAGCCCTTCGACCAACAGGTCGGCGATGGCCTCGAGGCTCGCCGGGTGCTGACTGGTGACGGCTCGATCTGCGTGCTGGCCGTGGGCAAGATGGCGCCCTCGGCCTACGCGGCGATTCGCCTGCTCGGCGCCGACGCCCCTCGCGTCACCCTCTACGACGTGCGCGTCCTGCCACCCGACCGTGACATGATCGACGACGCCCTCGCCCACGAGCGAGTGATCACCGTCGAGGACGGGACGCGCCACGGCGGAGCCGGGACGCTCATGGTCTCGGCGATCCGCGGCCGAGCCCAGGAGCTCTCGCGCCCCTTCCCGTCGACGAGAATCCTCGGCGTGCCGCGCGCCTACCTCGAACAGCACCGTCCCGACGCGCTGCTCGCCGAACTGGGCCTCGACCCCGAAGGCCTCGCCGGGGCCTTCTCTCGACTCCTCGACGACAAGCCCGAGTTCCCGCGCGTCGTGCCCGAGGCGCCCCGGCCCACCTTCCTCTAGGTCGCGCTTCCTCGCTCGACGGGTACATTGTCGTGATGACCTACGAGATCGAGAAGTCCGACGAGCAGTGGCGAGCACAGCTGGACCCCGAGCGCTACGCGGTCCTGCGCCAGGCCGCCACCGAGGCGCCCTTCACCGGATCGCTGCTGCACGTCGACGCTGACGGCCTCTTCACCTGCGCCGGCTGCGGTCAGCACCTGTTCACCAGCGCACAGAAGTTCGACTCCAGCTGCGGCTGGCCCAGCTTCGACGCCTGCGAGCCGGGCACGATCGTCGAGCGCGTCGA